>JAZBNQ010000295.1:0-11644 GCA_036350775.1 Mariniphaga sp. | reverse complement strand
CAACCAGATTGCCGACGACCGCGACCACATCGGTTTTCGATTACCAACTAACGATCCTGCAGATTACGGATTGGGTAACTATCGTCCGGTTTATTTTGTAACCGGCAAACCGCAGGGGCTGGCTGAATTTAAAAATACAAGCACCGGTGTTTCATCCATTGCTGGTAAATTTGCATCCGGATTTGGTCTGGCTGCCGAACTTTTTGGCGAATCTGATCCTGAACTGGCTGAAAAAATGAAAAAAAAAGCCATTGACGCCTGGGAATTTGCGCTGTCGGATACCGGTTACACCCAAACCGCCTGTAATGTTTCGCCTTATTATTACGAGGAAAAAAACTTTGCCGATGATTTGCAACTCGCGGCAACCCAACTTTTCCGGCTGACCAACGATGAAAAATTTTTGAAAGAAGCCAAATACTGGGGGCATCTGGAATCGGTAAGTCCGTGGATAAAAAATGATACGGCCGGACATTACGAATCATACCCGTTTGTGAACCTCGGGCATTATTTTATGGTTCAGAACAGCGAAGAAGAATTTGCAGGTTTTTATAGAAATGGCTTGCAGCTTATTTTTGACCGCGGAGAAAAAGATCCATTTTTAAATGGTTTGCCGTTTTTATGGTGCTCCAACAATTTGGTAGCTGCTGCCATTACGCAGGCCAGAATTTACCGCGAACAAACAGGGAACAATGAATTTGTTGAAATGGAAGCAGCCCTGCGCGATTGGCTTTTTGGGTGTAATCCGTGGGGAACGGCCATGATTTGCGGACTTCCCGGGGCAGAAGATTCTCCCATGCTCCCGCATTCATCATACACAGTTGTTTTAGGCGGAACCACTCCGGGCGGATTGGTTGATGGTCCCATCGATGCCCGGCGCCATAAAAAACAAATTGGAATTGCGCTTCAAAATCCGGATGAGTATGCGGCATTCAACAACGGCAAGGCCATTTACCACGACGACGTTGGCGATTATGCCACCAATGAACCAACCATAGACGGCACCGCCAGCCTCAGTTATTACCTGGCTTCGCTGGAAAATGACGGAAGAAAAATGATTAGGGCAACTGAAAAAATAAAAGACGAACAGGGTGCTGTCATCCGGTTCAACCCAAACGAAAAAAACATTTACCTCGCTTTTACTGCCGATGCAGAGTTTGAAGGAGGTGAGCATGTTTTGCAGGTCCTGGAAAAACAGAAAATCAAAGGTTCGTTCTTTTTCACCGGGAATTTTTTACGTAATCCGGAATTTAAAAACATAACCAAAAAAATTGTGGAGCAGGGGCATTATGTGGGTCCGCATTCCGACGGACATTTGCTTTACTGCGACTGGGAAAAACGGGATTCCACCCTTGTTTCGTTTAACGAATTTGAAACCGATCTGAAAAATAATTTTTTTGAGTTGGAGAAACTCGGAATAAAACCATCTGAAGCGTCCTGGTTTATGCCGCCCTACGAATGGTACAACCGTCAAATTGTGGACTGGAGCCACAATTTTGGATGTGATGTGATTAATTTTACACCCGGTACCGGTACCAATGCCGATTACACTACACCGGGAATGGAAAACTATAAATCGTCGGTAAAAATTTACACCAACCTGTTGCAGTTCGAGCAGGAAAAATCTGATGGGCTGAACGGTGCCATTTTGCTCATTCACCCGGGTACGGCGCCCGAACGCACCGATAAATTTTACCGGATTCTGGAAGACCTGATCCGGCACTTTTCTTCCAAAGGATATCAGTTTAAATCGTTAAAAGAGGAATTATGACAAAACCAGCAACCCGAAATCCGTGGGCATGGATTCCCACACTCTATTTTGCCGAAGGGCTTCCCTACGTTTTTGTTATGACCGTTTCAGTTATCATGTACAAACGGCTCGAAATTTCCAATACCGACATTGCCCTTTATACGAGCTGGCTTTACCTGCCATGGGTGATTAAGCCTTTGTGGAGCCCCATTGTGGACATCCTGAAAACCAAACGGTACTGGATTGTGGTGATGCAACTGGTTATTGGTGCTGCACTGGCCGGAATTGCATTTACACTGCCGGCAAGTAAATTCTTTCAATACACCATTGCCTTTTTCTGGTTGATGGCTTTTAGTTCTGCCACACACGATATTGCTGCCGACGGGTTTTATATGCTGGGTCTTTCCAAGCACGATCAGGCCTTTTTTGTAGGAATCCGCAATACCTTTTACCGGTTTGCCATGCTGGCAGGACAAGGGCCGCTGGTTATCCTGGCTGGCGAAATGGAAAAAATAGCCGGCGACAACAACCAATGGGCATGGAGCATCACCTTTTTTGTTTTTGCCGCCTTGTTCCTGGCCTTTTTTATCTGGCACCTGTTTATCCTGCCTTACCCTGTTTCCGATGTTAAACGTGAATCGAAATCGATGAAACAGGTGGTTGCCGATTTTGTGGAAACGTTTGTAACTTTCTTCAAAAAAGACGGCATTGTGCTTTCCCTCGTTTTTATCCTGATTTTCAGGCTGGGCGAGGCACAATTGGTAAAACTGGCCACCCCGTTTTTGCTTGACGATCCGACAGTGGGCGGACTCGGGCTCACCACCAGCAACATTGGTTTTGTTTACGGAACTGCCGGTATGATTGCCCTGACACTGGGCGGAATTTTAGGCGGGATTGTTGTGTCGCGCAATGGACTGAAATACTGGATGCTGCCCATGGTTTTTGCCATGAACCTGCCCAACCTGATGTTTGTTTTACTGGCCTTTGTACAACCCGAAAGTCTTTGGATTATTACCGGCTCAGTGGTCATCGAACAGTTTGGGTACGGATTTGGATTTACCGCATTTATGCTTTACATGATTTATGTTTCCGACGGCAAGCATAAAACGGCACATTATGCACTTTGCACCGGTTTTATGGCACTGGGCATGATGCTGCCGGGAATGATTAGCGGATGGATTCAGGAAATGATTGGCTACAGATATTTTTTTATCTGGGTAATGATTTGTACCATTCCGGGGTTTATCATTATCAACTACCTGCGGTACGATCCTAAATTCGGGATGAAAAACGGGAAAGAAAAGTAACAAGTTGCATTTCGCATTTTAATGATAATTTTTTGGTTAACAGTTTGATTTATTGACAATTTTGATAGTTAATTTGGAGCCAGCGCCGAAAACGGATACCACGGGAGATTGCGAATAATCCAGAAAAAAACGATAATGCCGAATATAATCCACGGTGTATTTTTCATATATAAAATATTGGGAAGACGCCAGCTAAAATTTCGATTCAAAACAGGATGCAAATAATGATATGCAATAGCCAGCATAGCTGGTAAAAACAGAATATTGTTTTGCACTACTCCGGCAAAATTCAGATGCACTAAATTGTGAATTGCCCGTTGCGAACCGCAGCCCGGGCAATAATAACCTGAAAACGAATAAAAAATACACCGGGGAAAAATTGGCTGCTCATCGGGGTCGAGAATAAAAAAGAGGACTGCAACCATAACCAGCGTGGTTAGCAGTCCTGCCTTGTAAATTTTTTTCATGTATTAAATATCCAGCCCTTCTAATGCTTCAAGCCCTATTCCGGCAAATATGCCAAAAATTACCAGGAGAAACCAAATGATAATTCCGGCAATTCCTATCCCAAAAGAAACCCATGCCCAGAGTTTGGCATTTTTACTTGAAAGCTTTGCGCCTTGGTAATCGCCCATTTGCCATTTGGAGTTTACCTGGGCGGCATATACAATGGAAACGATGCCAAAGGGGAGGCAGCATAAAATGGTTGTAAGAATGGCCCAAACCAGATAATTGGGTGGAGGAACCTGTTCTGATGATTGCGGTTGTTGCTCAAGTTGTTCGTTCATAATTTATTGGTTTTAAAAATTAATTTGAAATGCTTTTTTTATGATGCAAACAAATTTACGACCTCAATTGATAAAATAAAATGAATTTGAAAAATAATTTTAATTACATTGGCGGGGAATAAGAAAATAAAACAGATTTTTATTTTGACTATGATTAAGATTCCATATATAATTTTGGGTTTACTTACAGGATTTCTGGTTTCCTGCAATTCACCAAACAGCAGAAATAAGAACGACGAAAAACCAGTGGTAACAGTCAGTATTTTACCCCTGAAAACTTTTGTGGAAGAAATTGCCGGAAACGATTTCGATATTAACGTTTTGCTCCAACCCGGTTCAAGTCCGGCAGATTTTTCACTTGTTCCATCGCAGTTAAAAGACATTTCACGTTCTGAAGTCTGGTTCCGTATTGGGTACATCGGTTTTGAGTATTCGTGGAAAGATAAAATTGAACAAGCCAACCGGAAAATGAAGGTTGTGAATCTTTCAGAGGGGCTGGATTTAATTACCGATGAATACCTTCCGTCGGGTGAAAAAAGTTCCACCGGAGGAATCAATCCGCACACCTGGCTTTCTCCCACGCTGGTAAAGAAAATGGCCGGCCGCATTACTGAGGAACTTGTTTTGCTGAATCCCGAAAAGAAACTTGAATACAAGGGAAATTTTGCCCGTTTTGTTCAGAAAGTTGATGAACTGGATGCTGAAATCAGGGATAAATTGAAGAATTTTGAAGGCCGTCAGATTATTCTGTTTCATCCAAGCCTTTCGTATTTTGCGCGCGAATACGGCCTGGTTCAGTATTCGCTGGAACCCGGTGGGAAGGAACCTACACCGCAACGCATGGCAGCACTGGTGGATTTTGCCAAAAAAGAGGACATTGGTGTTATTTACATTCAAAGCGATATGGACCGGGAGCAGGCAAGGGTTTTTGCCGAGGAAATTGATGGGGAAGTTTTGGAAATGTGGCCGCTGAATCCGGCATGGTTTGAAAACCTTAGGGAAATTACCAGGCTGTTGATTAAACACTTTTAAACAAAAAAGGCAGGTGACGCGCCTGCCTTTTCATTATTCCGGAAATATGTCCTTTAATTTTCCGTAATGGTATATAAAACCTGTACAGAAAAGGATTCTGCCATCACCTTATCAAATTGATTATCTTTAACTCCAAGGCTGTAAGTTAACCTGTGTCCTTTACCTTCACCATTTTCGGTATAACAACTTCCAATATTTTCCACAACCGTTGTAGGACCTTTTTTAAGAGTTACTTTTTCCTGTTTTGCTTCGCCGGTTTGGCCGCTGCCTGAATTAACAGGTCCAACCTCCAGAAAAAGATCCATTCCATTGGGTAAATTGTCGTCCAGCTCCACTTTAATTTTTCTTGTTTTTGCCTGGGCATTTCCATTACCATTACCTTGTTTCCCGATTAAAGAAGTGTAATTCAACCAAAGGCTGTTGTCGTTGGCGGTTCCAAAATCAACTTTTTCCCCTGCTTCAAGGTTTGAAATGTCAGGAGTTAGATTTATGGCCGATCCACTTCCTTCCGGTCCTTCAATTCCTATCAAAGCCACATCAGGAATAGAAACAGAAATGTTGTGATTAGCTTTTTTGTCGTTATTCTGCGTTTGGGCAAATCCGTTAAATTCGAGGGAGCAAATAATGATTAAAGAAATAATTCCAAGTACTCTTTTCATGATTTTTGTTTTTTTAAAATGGTTTATAAATAATCTTCAAGCGTTTCTGTATCTAATTCTTTTCAATAGTAGTGCCATAATATATAATTAGCTTTAAATCAGATTTTTGAATTTTAAATTTCGATTTGATTAAGAAACATTTTATGGGAAATGTGTTTCATTTTGGGACTACTTTCTGTTATTCTCACAAAAAAATTTGTGTTAACAACTCATTAACAAAACTCAAATTAAACCAACAAAAGAGCTTTTTGTCTTATTAATAAGAAAAAAAATTAAACCATTTTTTGAAAACAGAAATAAAATGAAGCAAATATTAATGCAAAAATTTATAATTATAAAGTTCCTGATTGTTTTTTTATCTATAAATCATGTTACAGGCAATCCGCCTGAAGACGATTCAAAAACGGCCAGAATTACTGGAATTGTGCTTGATGAAACCAGCGGTTCACACATGGAATTTGCCAATATTGCGGTTTACAGCAAAGCTGACTCGTCGCTGGTCACTGGGGGAATTACCAATGAAAACGGGCGTTTTGAAATTACAGGAGTGGATTATGGCGAATATTATCTTGAAGCAAATTTTATTGGATTTGGAAAAGCGAGTGTTAAGGATGTTACCATTACGAGTGAAGCACCTGTTATTGATATAGGTAGAATAGAACTGCGGCCTTCGACGTTTGAACTGGGCGGAGTAAATGTAGTTGCAGATAAAGCACAGGTTGAGTTTAAACTCGATAAAAAAGTAGTAAATGTATCGCAGGTAATTAGTGCAGTTGGAGGAACGGCTGTTGACGTTCTGGAGAACACTCCCTCGGTTCAGGTTGATATTGAGGGAAATGTTTCTGTCCGAGGCTCTTCAAATTTTACTGTATTAATTGATGGAAGGCCAAGCGTGCTTAGCGGAAGCGATGCACTGCGGCAGATACCAGCCTCTGCCCTTGAAAATATTGAAATAATTACTAATCCATCTGCAAAATACGAACCAGATGGTATGGCCGGAATAATTAACCTGGTTACCAAAAAGAATTCAATGAACGGATTAAGTGGCATTGTAAATGCTTCGTTGGGTACCCGCGATAAATACCGGGGCGATTTTACCCTGAATTACCGGACTGAAAAATTTAACTTTTTACTTGGTGCCGATTGGCGCGATGAAACGAATTACGGCAGCATGAGCTCATCACGCGAAACGTTTTCAAACGATACTACTTCGTTTTTATTTATGGATGGTTCACGCAATTACAACCGCAGCGGAAATAATCTGAAAGCAGGTGCGGAATGGTTTGCATCGGACAATACCACTTTTGGATTTTCTGCAGAAACCGGAAAATCGAAAAACAGGGGATTTGGAAATGGCGAAACCAGGAACTACACTGAACCTGAAAGTGAAAATATATTTTCGGTTACCGAAGAGAATTCAGAAAGAACCAGCGATTTTTATAGTCTTAATTTCAACTTTCAACATAAATTTAATAATGAAGGCCATAAGATAGAGGGGATGGCTTTTTACTCGGGTGAAGAAAGTGAAGACTTGGAAGAAGAAAACGAAATTCTTGCCAATTCACAATTTCAAAAATCCGACCAGTATATTGAGCGGGTTTCTGCATTGGAAACTGAAGAAGAATCAGAATTCAGGCTGAAGGTGGATTATACCAATCCGTTTAGTGAGACAGGCCGACTGGAAGCTGGTTTATTGAGCAGAATAGATGCTGAGGTTGAGGGGCTCGATTTTAAGGTTTTTGATGAAGAAACAGGAAACTGGATAGTCAATGAAGATTATTCCAATATAACCGATTTCAGGCGCGATATTCATGCGGTTTATTCTACTTACAGTAATGCTTTTGGTGATTTCGAATATATGGCCGGTTTACGCGGGGAACTTACGCTCCGTGAGATTAAAAATACCAATGCAGCATCTACTGAACTCAACCGGTTCGATTTATTTCCCACTTTTCATACTTCATATAAATTGAACGAAAATAATGAGGTGATGGCCAGTTACAGCCGGCGCATTAACAGGCCATCAGGAAGAGACCTCGATCCTAATCCCAATTATTATAACCGTTTTACCATCAGAATTGGAAATCCGGAATTGGAACCGGAATATACCAATTCGTATGAGCTGGGCGCCATGCGGCGTTTTGGCGAAGGACGGTCATACATTGCACTTGATGCCTTTCACCGTGTCACCAACAATAAAATAGAAAGTTATCAAACGCTGGAGGATGACATTTTTTATTTAAGATCTGATAATTTTTCCAAAGATTTTTCAACCGGCCTGGAGTTTACCGGGAATGTAAGTTTTACAGAATGGTTGCTTGTAAATGCAAGCCTGTCAATGTATAAATACAGGCTTACCGGCGATTTACTGGGTGAAAATATTGACAGGGAGAGTACCAACTGGAATGGACGTATGAATACCACACTTCGCTTTTCCGAAAACTCCAGGATGCAGTTGAATGGTTTTTTCCGGGGCCCTTCAGTTTCTGCACAAGGAGAATCAAAAGCGATGTTTTTTACAAATATTTCTTACCGGCATGATTTTTTCGAAAAAAAGTTGTCGGCTACTTTGAGTGTCCGCGACCCGCTGGGTACAGCAAAGTTTGAACGTGAGTCCTTTGGAGAAGACTTTAGCAGTTGGTTTCAGTGGAAACGCGAGCCACGTGTTGTTATGTTAACGCTTAGCTATCGTATAAATAACTTTAAGTCTGAAGGAAGAGGCGATAACGGCGGAGGTGGAATGGATATGGGCGGCGGTGAATTCTAAACAAGCCGGCTTTTACTGAAAGCTTTCTGTCGTGAACCCAGATTTTATACATTTTATCGCTGATAGTGATTCCTGAAGATCGTAATATGTTTTACCGGTAAATCCTGTTAATTTTCCTGAAAAGTATTTAAGTTATACCTTTCGTTTTCATGCTTTTTTTAGCTTTGTTCCGCTTTTGCACGGTTATATGCACAAAATAAAATTGATAAAAGGACTTTGGGTATTATTGATATTTCTTCCGGGAATAATTTCTTCTCAGATCAGACCTGATTTGCGTGGAGGAGATGGGCCTCAGAATTTGCCGGATTCCCAGATGGAGAGAAGCATGTCTGAATCAGGAAAGCAAATTGAACCAGGTATAAAATTATGGTACCTCGACGGTTACGGTGCTTTTATGGATTCCACCAAACTGGATACCATGCTTGATTATTATCATTTATACCACCCGGTTTATAAGAATGCACTTACGGCTACTTATATCGGAAATTATGGCACACCTGCCCAAAATAATAATTTCTTGAAACGGGAATCAGACATTGATTTTTATTTCCTCAAAACCCGCTCAGCGTATTTGCTTACTCCACAATCTATTCGGTATTACAATACCCGCACGCCTTATACTTTACTTGATTTTTCTCAAAGCGAACACCGTACCCGCAAAAATGAAACCCGGTTTAATGTTCTACATTCTCAAAACGTGAATCCGTATCTCAATGTTACTTTTCGTTTTGACCAGGCGCGCTCTGCAGGGCAGTATAAAAACCAGGAGGCTAAAAATAATTTTGTAACCCTCTATTCCAGCTATACAAAAGACAGGTTGAACATTCACGGAGGTTTTATCAGCAACAGTATTATTAACAGTGAAAATGGAGGCCTTAAATCTGATGCCGATCTTTTGGGCGAGCCTGATACCGATTTTCTCGATGTAAATCTCACTTCTGTTCGCTCAGAGTTCGGGAACTCCGTTTTTTTTGCTACCGGAGAGTATCGGTTTGGACGATTTGAAGAAATTGAGCAACAGGACGATTTACCTGATTTTGAAGAGGACACAGAAGAAGAGGAAGAAATGCCCATTCCAAAAAAATTCAAACCCTTTGTTGGAATTCTGTACTCGTTTGAATATCAGAATAATTTAAAAGAATATATTGACGAGGAAGATTCTACCAACACCTTTTTTCAGCATGCCTATTATGGTGAAGATTATACTAAGGATTCCATACGTTTTCATCAGATAAGAAACGTTATTCAACTAAAACAATATGAAAACCCCGAGCGGAAAACAAGTTTTGGAAAACGGGTTTTCCTGGGACAGGAATTTACAAAGGCAACCATGCCAGGTTTGGAATTTGGAACTTTTCAGCCAACCACTAAAAGGTACTCAAATATTTATGCCGGTGGAGGAATTTTCAGGGAAACTGGAAAATTCTGGACATGGAATTTTGATGGCCGTATATTTCTTTTAGGCCGGAATGCCGGACAAACAGAGATTAATGGTATTATTTCCAAACCTTTATCATTTTTGAAAGATTCTCTGGCCTTTCTACGGATCAGAGGGAGTATCGAAAACCGGATGCCGGATTATTTCCAGGAAGAATTTTACTCGAACCGGATTCGCTGGAACGAAGATTTGAAAATGGAACAACGGATGACTGTAAACGGAATATTGGAAATTCCTGAAAGAAAACTGGAATTAAACGCCAATTATGCACTAATCAATAATTTCATTTACAACGATACTTTAGGAATTCCTTCCCAATTTGGAGGGCAACTGCTTGTTTTATCAGCCTATGCAGATAAGGATTTCAATTTGAAAAATCTTCATTTCAGAACACGGGTGCTCTGGCAAAAAGTTTCAAACGAAGATGTATTGCATTTGCCCGAGTTTTCCGCATTTGTTTCCACCTATTATAAATTTGTAATTTCCAAGGTTTTATTTACCCAACTTGGCTTTGATGTAAGGTATAATACCGCTTATTATTCCGATGCCTACCATCCAACAACGGGTCTGTTTTATCTTCAGAACGATGTGAAAACAGGTAATTTTCCTTACATTGATGCCTTTGCCAATTTGCGTTTAAAACGTACTCGGATATTCTTTAAAATGATAAATGTGGGAACTGAATTCATCGACAAAGAATATTATACAACTCCGGGCTATCCCATGAACCGTATGACATTCAGGTTTGGCGTTGCATGGGCATTTTACGATTAATGAACTGGTGGGTAAAATATAAATTACTTTTAAAAATTGCTTTTCTTTTTGTTCTTGTTGTGTTTTTTTCTGCTTGCGGAGGGAAAAAAAATAAGCAACACGAGGAGAGAGAAAAAGAGGAAGTGTCTGTTATTCAGCGAATTCAGGAAACCGGTATTCTAAAGGTTGTGATCGATTATAATTCTACAAACTATTTTGTATATCGTGGAAAACCAATGGGTTATCAGTATGAATTGGTGCTTGCACTGTGTGAAGATTTGGAGGTGAAACCCGAAATAACGGTAAGTAATAACATGGCCGAAACGTTCGAAGGACTTCAATCAGGCCGTTTCGATTTGGTGGCCAAAAATCTGACAGTAACCCGGACACGCCGCCAGGAGGTTGCTTTTACAAAACCGCTGAAACAAACCCGGCAGGTTATCGTTCAGCGGAAACCTTCTGCCAACATTCCCGATTCAATTTATCTGAGCACTACTCTGGAACTGGCTGGTAAAAAAGTCCATGTTCAGCAAAACACAACATATTCCAGGCGGCTTTTGCACCTTTCGGAAGAAATTGGCAGGCCCATCGAAATTGTGGAAGATTCGGTAAACGGGGTGGAACAACTGGTGGCCATGGTTTCACGCGGTGAAATCAACTACACCGTTTGCGACGAAAATGTGGCTTTGCTCAATCAATCGTATTATCCAAATCTCGACGTTTCGCTGAAAATTAGTTTTCCGCAGAATATTGCCTGGGCTGTGAAAAAGGATGCTTACAACTGGAAAGAATACCTCGACCGCTGGATTACTCAGTATAAAAATACCAGGGAGTACCGGCAGATTTATCACCAGTATTTTGAGAGCCCGCGAACGGCAGGGCGTTTTAACAGCGGATTCCACAGCATTTCCGACGGACGGATTTCCGTTTATGATCCCATCGTAAAAGAACTGGCCGCCAAACATGGCTGGGACTGGCGGCTGATTTCTTCCATCATGTTTCATGAATCGCGGTTTGACCCCGAAGCAGAATCGTGGGGCGGAGCCTTTGGGTTGATGCAGCTTATGCCAGCCACCGCCGAATTGCTTGGGGTGGATAGTATTATGGATCCTCGACAAAATATTGAAGGCGGCATTTTATTGCTGAACTGGTT
>JAZBNQ010000294.1:0-2729 GCA_036350775.1 Mariniphaga sp. | reverse complement strand
GTTGTACTGTTCCGTGTTCGAAATGTTGGCATAATAATATTGCCCTTTAAACTGAAGTCCTTTTACCGAGTACCGTGCATCGAGGCCAAGCATTGCAAGTCCTACAACCGATGAATCAGCGGCTGCAAGTGCTGCCTGGTCGTTTTTGTTCACACTGTTGTAAAGGGTGCTCTGGGTATCTCCGGCATAAACCGAAGCACCCAGATTAAGTCCGCGAATACCAAAATATTCCACTTTTCCGGCAAAATTGGGCGCGCTGAAAATACTTTCCGCCCCTTTCTGGCGTCCGCTGCGTAAACCACTTCCCGAAAGTTTCGGACTTCCGTTATATCCCAAAAAACCGTTCATCAGGTAAGCCTGGTATTTTAATGATACCGGCAAAATATAGCCCATAAAACCTGCTCCGATTTCACGCCAGGTGGTGGGAGCAATGTAATTGTCGATTAAAGGGCGTTCAACTCCCCTGAACAGGTTGGGCTCGTGATATTCGTTGGTAATTCCCATGGGGGTGAGCATCAATCCGGCTCTGAAATTGATGAAGTTATTAATTTTGTGCTGCAAAAAGGCCTGTTCAATATAAACTTCCACCACATGTTCAAACTCGATTTCAGTAATAAATTGTGTGTTGTTGCTGAAGCTGTACCCAAGCAACATAATAAACCGGTGCACATCCATTTTTCCGTTTTGCCTGATTTCAGCATCAACCGGCTGGTTGTAGTGAATGCCGCCATATCCGCCAATTTTCAGATTGCCGTCGGTATGTAAAAGGCGTTCCGCCACATTAAAATAGAGGTTACCCGGCAAACTGTCGGTAACTTGTGCATTTACTAACCCGGAAAATATTAAAAGAAGAAAGAAAATGAATTTTCGTTTCATGTTGTCTTATTTGGATTTATTAAAAATAGATATCGGGACAAAACTACATGAACGGGTTGGGGCATGAAATCCCAAGATGTTGGGATTTTTATCTCAGATGAGATCTTCGGGATTGATGGTTTCCGTATCGATGAGGTTATTCAGAATGGCGTAAACCGTTAAACCGGAAATGGATTTAATTCCGGTTTTTTCAGTAATGTTTTTCCGGTGCGAAATAACAGTGTGAATGCTAATGAAGAGTTTTTCGGCAATTACCTTGTTGGAATGCCCCAGCGCCACCAGTTTAAGCACATCTTTTTCGCGGGAAGTCAGTTCTTCGCTGTCATTTTTTTTAGGCAGTTTTCGGGTTTTTTCCCAGCAGCGTGAAACCATTTTCTGCAACTGGGGGGCCTGGGTTTTCGTGGTAATGTAATATTTGCAAAAAGGTAGCTGTTCCGAAGGTTCTTCATGGGCATTCAGGTAGGCCATCCACCGCACGCGGTTATTTTTTTGAATTTGCTGAAAATTAAGGGAGTTTCCGTCGTGCATGTATTCGTAAATAATTAAAATATCCTGCCCGGTCAATTCACAGAAACTTTTCAGTTCATCCTTATTTTCAAGTAAAATAATTTCGGTATTGAAATAACTGCGCAGGATGGCATTCAATCCTTTTCGGATGATTTCGGAGGAGTGAATAATGAAAACCTTTTTATTCATGTTTTACCTCCCCAGTTTTTTTTCAATCTCAATGGTCATCGGCATCATAATTTTGTCCTCGATGCGCGCGTGGTCTTCCAGGTCTTTTTCAAACAGGGAGAGGGTGATTAAAAAATCGTTGCAAATGTTTTCATCGTAATCGGGTGAAATGTATTTAATAACAAGGTTTTTCAGGTCGTTCAGTTTTTCATCTACATTGGAGTGTTCCTGTTCAAAAGAGCGGATGGTGTATTTGGGATCGAGTTTATGGTTTTTTACCAGGTTTATCACATACGGAAAAACCCGTTCTTCCTCGTAATCAATATGCTGAGTGAGTTCTTGTTTGTATTTTTTGTAGAATACATTAACCATTTGCAGCCCTTTGGAATCGTGATGGCTGCTTGCTGTCAGTTTTTCCAGTAAATCATCGAGTTTTGGAACGATATACTGAAAATAATATTGGTGTGTTTTGCGCAGGTAGTGAATAATTTCGAGCGGAGAAAACGAAAGCAGTTCTTCCCGTGGAAAATACTCCTCGTTGTGGTAAGTGTTTACAATGGCCAGAAAAAATTCCGGGCTGATTTTCCTTTCCAGGCAAATGTCTTCCACCGTTTTGTCTTTAATTCCAAGCCTAATTCCAAACCGGTTCAGTACCGGCAACAAATGGTAATTCCGGTGAATGAGGTAGGAAAGTTTGTCGCTCTTTTTAAAAATTTCCATGGTGTTTTATTTCTATGTCAGCAATCGGTTTCGCAATTTTGCTGAAGATTTTTGTTTTCAATCTGAAAAGTGGTATGCCCGATATTGAATTTGTCTTTCAATTCGTTTTGAAGTGAAGTAATAAAGTTGTCGTCGCTGCCATTGGGCATTACCAGGTGAGCAGTAAGTGCATTCTGTGTGGTGCTCATGGCCCAAATGTGCAGGTCGTGCAGGTTTGCCACCCCGTTTTTCGATTCAATAAACCGCCGGACTTTTTCTACATCAATATTTTTAGGAACGGCATCCAGCGCCAGGTTTACAGAGTCGGAAAACAATTGCCAGGTTCCCCAGAGAATGACGGCAATAATGATAAAACTTGTTACGGGGTCAATCCAGTTTTTACCTGTTTTTAAAATAAGAAAACCTGAAACCACCACGCCCAGCGAAACGGCTGCATCGGCTGCCATGTGCAGAAAAGC
>JAZBNQ010000293.1:0-6127 GCA_036350775.1 Mariniphaga sp. | reverse complement strand
TTGTGATACAGGGTGGACAGACAATTTTTAATACGGGTTGTGTGGGAGCAAATGGAAGTGTTCCTTTGAATTTAAATGGGCGTTCTTCAATAATAACCGTAAGGGTTAATCCAAACTGCGACGGAACCAGCGGAACCAGTTGGAATTTCACAGTGCACTGTCCCGGAAATTAACAGTTTTGTTTCTTGGTTTAAATAATTTGGTTTTTCAAAAAACGAACTATTCTTTCGTTGTCCACCATCAACTAAAAGTGTAATTTTGCGTTTTCTTAAAAAACAGAACGAAATGAGCAGAAAAAAGAGTTGGGGAATAGTTTTATCAGTTATAGTTATTCTTAATATTGGAGTTTTAGCCTTGTTAATAACAGGCACAGCTGCTGGCGACGGGCAGAAGGTGGCAACCACAAATTCACCTGCTGGGTTTAGCGCAGTAGAAATTCCTGATTCGGTAACCTTTGCCGGCGAGCCGGTGCCGCTTTGGCGGTTCGATGTGCGCGAGGCACTCGATCGTGAGTTGTTGGTGAATTCATATTTTCATTCGCAAACCATTCGCTACATTAAAATGGCGCCACGTTATTTTTCCATCATTGAGCCCATTTTGAAAGAAAAGGGAGTACCCGACGATTTTAAATACCTGGCTGTGGCTGAAAGCGGGTTTAATCCGAGGGCTGTTTCGCCAGCCCGTGCTGTGGGTTTATGGCAGTTTTTACAAGGCACTGCGCGCGATTACAGACTTGAAGTTAACAGCCAAGTGGACGAACGCTACCATATTGAAAAATCGACATATGCAGCCTGCGATTACTTGCTCGATTCGTTTGAAAAATACAATTCCTGGTCAGTGGTGGCGGCTGCATTTAATGCAGGAAATACGGGTGTGCAACGGCAAATTCTCAGGCAAAAAAATGCTTCATATTATGACCTTCTTTTTGGGGAAGAAACCAGCCGGTATGTTTTCAGGATTATTGCGCTAAAACTGATTATGGAAAATCCTGAAAAATATAATTTGTTTGTGGCGGAAGAGGAAAAATATCCAATTATTGAAACCCGCGAAGTGGAAATAACCGGAAAAGTAATTGATTTTGCTGATTTTGCCTTGGAACATGGCATCAATTATAAATTACTCAAAGATTTTAATCCCTGGCTGCGCGATAATTTTCTGACCAATTCAGTTGGGAAAAAGTACACTGTAAAAATTCCAGTGATTGAAAATCCTGAGGAAATTTAGCAGAGCAGGTTCAGAAGAAAATAAAAAGGTAAATGCAGGAAACAAAATATACGGATGAACTCCTCGTGGATGAAGAGTTGGATTCCGAAGAAAAAATTGGGATTCACGGGGCGCGTGTGCATAACCTGCGCAACATCGATGTTGTAATTCCCCGAAATAAGCTTACCGTAATTACCGGGTTAAGCGGCAGCGGCAAATCGTCGCTGGCATTCGACACCATTTATGCTGAAGGACAGCGCCGGTATATTGAAACTTTTTCGGCTTACGCACGCTCTTTTTTGGGAAACCTCGAACGACCCGATGTGGATAAAATCACCGGCCTCAGTCCGGTAATCTCTATCGAACAAAAGGTAACAACCCGCAACCCTCGGTCAACAGTTGGTACAGTTACCGAAATTTATGACTTTCTGCGTTTGTTATATGCCCGTGCAGCCGAAGCTTTTTCATACAATACCGGCGAAAAAATGGTGAAATATACCGAAGAGAAAATCCTGCAATTAATTAAAACCGATTTTACCGGAAAACGAATCCACATTCTGGCGCCTGTGGTAAAGGGAAGGAAAGGACACTACCGCGAATTGTTTGAGCAAATCCGCCGCAAAGGATTCTTGCAGGCCCGGGTTGACGGCGAAATCACCGAAATAAAACACAACCACCGGGTTGACCGCTACAAAAACCATTTTATTGAAATTGTTATCGACAAGCTGGTTGTAGATGAAACCGGCAGCAAGCGCCTGAAAGATAGCGTGCAAACTGCTATGAAACACGGGCACGGAATTCTTATGATATTGGATCACGATACAAATCAGGCCAAATATTACAGCCGTTTGCTGATGTGCCCCACCACCGGAATTTCATACAGCGAACCGGCACCGCACAATTTTTCATTTAACTCGCCGCAAGGCGCTTGCCCCAAATGCAACGGGCTTGGAAGAGTTACCGAAATTGATATCGATAAAATTGTTCCCGACAAAAACAAAAGCATTGCCAAAGGTGGAATTGCACCTTTGGGATCTTACCGCAATTCGTTAATTTTCTGGCAGATTGAAGCGCTGGGCGAAAAATTCGGGTTCACACTGAAAACTCCTGTAAAAAATATTTCTGAAGAGGGTTTGGATGCCGTTTTGTTCGGTACAAACGAACGGATTCAATTGAAAAACACACCACTTGGTACCAGCATGAATTATATGATGAGTTATGATGGAGTGGTTAAATACATCGACAGCCAGCGCGAAGACAATCCCGCAAAAAGGGCGCAGAAGTGGGCCAGTCAGTTTGTAAAAACAACGGAGTGTCCTGCATGTAATGGCCAACGCTTGAAGAAGGAATCATTGCATTTTAAAATTGATGGAAAAAATATTTCAGATCTGGCCCAACTGGATTTAAACGAATTGGGTGATTGGTTTAGTGGCCTTGAAGACCGGATGACTGAACGGCAGCAGTTAATTGGAGCAGAGGTGATAAAAGAAATTCGCAACAGGTTGGGATTTATGCTGGGCGTTGGACTTGATTACCTGGCGCTCGACCGCACTGCTCAAAGTCTCTCGGGTGGCGAGTCGCAACGTATAAGGCTCGCAACGCAAATTGGTTCGCAACTGGTAAATGTGTTGTACATTCTCGACGAACCCAGCATTGGATTGCATCACCGCGATAACCTGAAATTGATTCATGCCCTGGAACAACTGCGCGACAGCGGGAATTCTGTTATTGTTGTAGAACATGACAAAGACACGATGCTTCATGCAGACTGGCTCATCGATATGGGACCGCATGCAGGCCGGCACGGAGGTGAGGTAGTGGCTATAGGACCGCCGGAAGAAGTGTTAAAAGCTAAAACACTTACATCTGACTATTTGAATAATCGCAAAAAAATTGAGGTTCCGGTAAAAAGGAGAAGTGGTTCTGGAAATTTCCTTAAAGTTAAAGGTTGCACCGGCAATAACCTTAAAAATGTTAACCTGAATATTCCACTGGGTACTTTTATTTGTGTCACCGGTGTTTCAGGTAGTGGAAAATCCTCGCTTATTAACGCCACGCTGCAACCCATTTTAAGCCAGCATTTCTATAATTCTGTTGAAGACCCGCTGCCGTATAAATCGATGGAAGGACTGGATTTTGTGGACAAGGTTATCCGCGTGGATCAGTCGCCCATTGGCCGCACACCACGTTCAAATCCGGTAACATACACCGGTGTGTTTTCAGATATTCGCAACCTGTTTACACAACTTCCGGAGGCAAAAATCAGGGGATACAAGCCAGGCCGGTTTTCTTTTAACGTGAAAGGTGGAAGATGCGAAGAGTGCCAGGGAGGCGGCATGAAACTCATTGAAATGAATTTTTTGCCCGATGTGTATGTTCACTGCGACAAATGCAATGGCAAACGCTACAACCGCGAAACGCTGGAAGTACGTTACAAAGGAAAATCAATCAGCGATGTGCTTGAAATGACCATTAACCAGGGTGTGGAGTTTTTCGAAAATATTCCATCTATAGCGACTAAACTGAAAACTCTGCAAGAAGTAGGACTTGGCTACATTACGCTTGGTCAGTCTTCAACAACTCTTTCAGGAGGCGAATCACAACGTGTAAAACTGGCTACAGAACTGGCCAAACGCGATACGGGGAAAACACTCTACATCCTTGATGAACCAACCACCGGCCTTCATTTCGAAGATATCCGTGTTTTGCTCAATGTATTGAACAAGCTGGTTGACCGGGGCAATACCGTAATTGTGATTGAACACAACATGGATGTAATTAAAGTGGCTGATCATATTATCGATTTAGGTCCTGAGGGTGGTAAAAACGGAGGTGAAATTCTTTGTGCCGGGACACCTGAAAAAATTGCCAGGATTAAAAAATCCTACACTGCACAGTTTCTTAAGGAAGAACTGGTTAATTCTTAAAGTTGGAATTTATAAAGAATAAATAAGAAAAGGGCGGCTCAACAGCCACCCTTTATTAATGTTAACCCCCAAACACACAAGCAATACAGGACGTATTGCATTACAAATGTAAAACTAATATTAAACTTTGCAAAATTTTTTTCATAAAAAAAATCATAAGTGTAGCCTTTTTTTTTGAAATTTTTGGGTTATTTGTTTGTTTTGAAATCTTCCATCAATCCTTCAAAAAGCCAATTTGCCAAAGCCTGACGGTTGCTTGAAATAATAAATCTTTGCTGATCGCGCCTGTGGTTGATATTTCCCAGTTCAATATAAATGGCTACCGGATATGTATTTCTTACTACATATAAATTTCTGTCTGAAACGGTTCCGCTGTAACCTCTGCCAGGTTGGTGCTGGTCGTATTTTCGCTGAAAGGTACTTTTAAGAATATTGGCTGCATTTTTTCCTGTTTTGCTGCGTTTGTCGTGGTAAAAGAATACATCGATATTTTCTCCGTGGCTTCTTGAATCCACATGAATGGCAATCATACGCTGGAAACTTCCGCGGTGTTTTTGGTGTAAATTATTAACAGCATCAGTGCGTTGCCGTAACCGACGGGTTTGATTTAACGGAATTTTCAGTTCAGGGTAGCATAGCTCATCCTTGTCAGGTTTCAGATAGCTTTCATCGCGAATTCCATCATTGTTGTCGCGTGTTATCATATAAACCGTTGCACCATGCTGAATCAGGTTTCGGGCCAGTCTGAGCGTTACATCGTATGCATATTCATCCTCGCACAACTGCCATTCGCCGTATCTGCCCACTGCACCCGGATCGGGACCTCCATGCCCGGCAACCAAATGATAAACAGCACCTTTCAGCTGTTCATCAACAATCTCAACATCGGCATGGTTTTCACCAAAAATTTCAAAACGACGAGTGGTTCCTGTTGATTTGGCTGGAGCATCTGATGTTTTTTCAGGTAGTTTATATTTCCTTCCTGCATAAAGCGAATTCCCCGGTCCAAGCCTGTCTTTGTTCAGCTCAACAAATGCTTCCATGTATTGTGAAACAGGCAGTCCGTTTCGTGTAAGTAACCGGTATATTCCTTCCCCCTTTTCAGCTACCACTTCACTTTGTTGCGCCTGAAGTGAAAACGAATGGATAAGAACTGCCAAAAAAAATGTTAAAAAAATTACGGTATATTTTTTTATATGTAGTTTTGGCTCAAACATATTTCTTTTTTTATCTGTTTCATCCATGAATAACAAACTTGAGGCTAAAAATAACAGTTACTTTTTATAAATGCTTTCTATAATGCAACGATCTTTCAGCTATATATTGTTGATAACTTGGTTTTTTCTGTTCTTGAACTGTAAAAACCAGTATGTTATATCAACAACAGAAAACCGGAACCTGGTGGTTTCCGATTCGGTTTCACAGTCTGATAGCCAACTCATTTCTCTGTATCTTCCTTATAAAAATTTGTTAGAAAAAGACATGTCCCGAATTATTGCAGTTTCGGCTGAAGAAATGGTAAAAGACAAGCCTGAAAGCAATCTTACTAATTTTTTGGCCGATTTACTTTTGGCTGAAGGAAATAAAATTGCTACTGAACTGGGGGAAAATATTCATCCTTCCATATCCTATTACAATTACGGGGGAATAAGAACTTTTCTTCCTGCCGGAGAAATTACTGTAGGGAAAATATTTGAACTGATGCCTTTTGAAAATGAATTGGTTTTTTTGGAACTTTCAGGAACACAGGTTCAGGAGTTTTTAAATATTATTGCCGAAAAAGGAGGTGACAGTGTGGGCGGCCTTCGCTTTAAAATTTCTGAAAATGAGGCTAAGAATGTGGAGGTTGGACAAAAGCCATTAAATGAAAAGCAAAATTACTGGCTTGTAACAAACGATTATGTGGCTGCCGGCGGCGATGGACTTGAAATTTTCACCCGGCGAAAAAATTTCGTTGCAGGCAATATAAAAATACGTGATGTGATTATAGCGCATTT
>JAZBNQ010000292.1:0-13577 GCA_036350775.1 Mariniphaga sp. | reverse complement strand
GCCCGGGCAATTTGAATTCTTCCGGCACAATCGGCATATAAAATTCGTGCCTGCGACCCCACTACCAGGTTATTTGAACCGGCTTGCCTAATCCAGTGCAGGTTGTCTTCCATTTGAAGTTTGATTTCCGGTGGTGATTTTTCGGCCAGTTCACTTAAAACTTCAACAGCAATTTCATCGGTTTTGGCCAAATCCTCCGGCTTACCAGAAGTACAAACCCAGCGGAAAGGTCCAAATCCGTAATCGAAAAACAGAGGGCCCATAATGTCCTGAACGTAAGACGGATAACGGAATTCGCCTTTGTTGTCATAAATTTCAGCCCCGGCCCGGCTCGCTTCCAGCAAAAAAGCGTTGCCATAATCAAAAAAATACATCCCGCGTTCAGTAAGTTTGTTTATGGCGTTAACGTGTCGTTTAAGCGAATCTTTCACTTTTTCCTTAAAAAGCCCGGGTTGCGTTGCCATCATTTCATTTGCCTCATCAAACAACAAACCGGCCGGATAATATCCTCCGGCAAATGGGTTGTGCAGGGAAGTCTGATCCGAACCCAAATCAATTTCAATATTATATTCCACCAATTTTTCCCACAAATCCACCACATTTCCCTGATAAGCCAACGAAACTGCTTCCTTTTTCTTATGGGCAACCAGCATTCGGTCAATCAATTCATCCAATTCAGAATAAACTTCATCAACCCAGCCCTGTTGGTACCTTTTTTTTAAAGCGTGCGGATTTATTTCAGCAACTACGGCAACCAGTCCGGCAATGACTGCTGCTTTGGGCTGCGCGCCTGACATTCCACCCAGCCCGCTGGAAACAAATATTTTTCCAGCAGCCAAATCCTTGGAATGAAAACGGGCAGCATTTAACAACGTAATTGTAGTGCCGTGCACAATTCCCTGCGGACCAATGTACATATACGAACCGGCTGTCATTTGCCCATACTGTGTAACACCCAGCGCGTTAAACTTTTCATAATCTTCTTTCGAGGAATAATTTGGAATCATCATTCCGTTGGTTACCACTACTCGGGGTGCGCCGTTGTGCGAAGGAAACAAACCGAGTGGATGACCGGAATACATAACCAGAGTTTGTTCGTCGGTCATTTCAGCCAGGTATTTCATCGTTAGCAGGTATTGGGCCCAGTTTTGAAAAACCGCACCATTTCCGCCGTAAGTAATCAATTCATGTGGGTGTTGTGCCACGGCCGGGTCAAGATTGTTTTGAATCATCAGCATAATGGAAGCTGCCTGTTTCGATTTGCAGGGATACTCGTTAATATGACGGGCAACCATTTTATAATCGGGCCGAAAACGGTACATGTAAATCCGGCCATACATCAGTAATTCTTCGAGAAATTCAGGAGCCAAAATGCTGTGAAATTTTTTTGGAAAATAGCGCAGTGCATTTTTCAGGGCAAGTTTTTTTTCTTCCCTGTTCAAAATATCTTTTCTTTTGGGTGCGTGGCTAACCGATAAATCAAAAGGTTTTTCTTCCGGAAGTTCTGCCGGAATACTTTCCAGAATTGCTTTCCTAAATTGATCCTTTGTCATAGTTTTTACTTTGGTTTATCTTTTGATAGATGAAATACAGCGGCAAATTAAGGCCTTTCCCCGATAATCGGGATGATTTTTCACACATTTTGAAGATATTTGAAAGTTTATTAAATGAAAATGGATATGAAACGAACATGAATTTTTATTCTTCAAATTCACAAATAAGAAGAATTAAAATTCATCGGGAGTATCATCGAATACAAATGAAATAATTAATTTTAATGAGATGAAACGAGGTACATTAATTCTTTTAGTCGCAGTGGCAGGTTTATTTCTGTCGGGTTGCGGTTACAATAAAATGGTTGACCTGGAAGAACAGGTTTCTTCACAATGGTCGCAGGTTGAAAACGTTTACCAGCGCAGGGCCGATTTAATTCCCAACCTGGTGAATACCGTAAAAGGTTACGCAGATTTCGAGCAGGAAACACTTACCGGGGTAATTGAGGCTCGCTCAAAAGCCACTTCGATAAATGTAGATCCAAATAATTTATCGCCACAAGCCATTGAGCAATTTAACCAGGCACAGCAAGGGCTTTCTTCAGCGTTAAGCAGGTTAATGGTGGTTGTAGAGCGCTACCCCGATTTAAAGGCTAATCAGAATTTCCTCGATTTGCAGGTGCAACTTGAAGGCACAGAAAACCGGATAACTTTTGAACGCATGAAATTCAATGATGTAACCCAGGCTTACAATGCCTACATCAGGAAATTTCCGCAGCTCATTTATGCGGGAATGCTTGGTTTTGATAAGAAAAACTATTTTGAAGCACGACAGGGTGCAGACCAACCCCCGGTTGTGGAATTTTAATCTTTTAAAGATGAGTGTAAGGAAATATTTTTCAGAAGCAAATAAACTACAAATAACAAATGCAGTTCGAGTAGCCGAAAACAATACATCAGGGGAAATACGCGTACACATAGAAAAACATTGTAAAGGCGATGTTCTCGACCGTGCGGCATACATTTTCGAAAAACTTGAAATGCACAAAACACATTTGCGCAATGGCGTATTGTTTTACCTGGCCATTGAAGATCATAAATTCGCCATTTTGGGCGATGCAGGAATAAACCAAAAGGTACCCGAAAATTTCTGGGAAAATATAAAAGAAGAAATGGCCGAAAAATTCAGAGAAAGTAAATTTACCGAAGGTCTTTCTACAGGAATTAAAAAAGCAGGAGAACAATTAAAACAGCATTTTCCCCACAAGAAAGATGATGTTAATGAATTATCAGACGAAATTTCGTTTGGAACGGACAAGGAGGAAAAATGAAAAAAATACTTACAATATTGATTTTAATTGCAGGAATTTCAAATTTAAATGCTGAAATTCCTGATCGTCCGAACCCGCCAAGATTGGTGAACGATTTTGCCGGAATTCTGAACCAGTCGGAAGCCAATAGCCTGGAAACAAAACTTGTGCAATTTGCACGCGAAACTTCTACCCAGATTGTGGTAGTAATTATTCCTGAATTGGAAGGTTACGATCCTGCTGAATATGCATTTCGACTGGGTGAAAAATGGGGTGTTGGGCAACAGGGTAAAGACAACGGCCTGGTAATTCTTGTAAAACCAAAAACCGGAAATGAACAAGGACGGATTTTTATTGCCACCGGTTACGGACTGGAGGGAGTTTTGCCCGATGCCCTTGTGAACGGGACAATCATCGACAATGAAATGATTCCGTACTTCAAACAAAACGATTATTACCGGGGCCTTGAAAGCGGAACAAATGTGATAATGGACATTACAAAAGGAGAATATACCGCTGAATATTACCAGGAGAACTACACCAAAAAAGGCAGTGGAATTCCCGTGTTTATTATTCTGCTCTTGTTCTTTATTATTATTCCGGCCATGCGGGGCCGTAAACGCAGGTTTTATTCGCCCGGGAAAAACCTGCCACTTTGGATTGCCCTTGGAATGATGTCGGGGAGCCGCTCCCACGGGGGTTCATTTGGCAACTTTTCATCAGGCAGGGGCAGTTTTGGCGGAGGAGGTGGTTTTGGTGGTTTTGGCGGCGGAAGCTTTGGTGGTGGTGGCGCCGGTGGAAGCTGGTAAATCAGATCCAAAAACACCATAAAAAAATGGGGCGGGAATACATATTGTATTCTTACCCCATTTTTTATTCAAAAAAGCCAATTAAAACTTATAGCTCAGACCAACTCCAAACAACTGTTTAAGTTGAACTCTTCTGCCGGTATTTCCTTCTTCGTCAATTGGAATTAAGATATCATGGTCGTAAACCAGGTTGGTTAGCAAATTGGCCGAAAGAAAATCATTGATTTTCATATTCAGTGCAATATCCCAGTTTACATCAATATTTTGCGGATTATTGAAATAATTGGAAAACAAAGTTAATGTAGTTGCAAGATCCACATTCTCTAGCACGGGTGTTTTAAACTCACTTTTTAGAATTGCGCCCATTTCAGCCCGTGCTTTTTTTCCTGGCTCCATGCCAAAAGATCCGGCATCTGAAAGTTCCTCATCGGTAACAAAAGTAAATTTACCGGATACCGGCGTAAAAAACAGGGAAAAATTTTCAGATGGCTGGTAATCCAAACCTGTTGCCACAGTGAAGTATGCCGGCGCAAAAAATGTTGATATTTTATCGGTGGTATTGGGATACTTATACCCGTTGGCAAACTGTGTTAAAAAATTCGCGTAGGTTGAATAGAGCCAATGCTCATTTTTCAACTGAACGCCCAATTTGGAGTTCAGTTCCAGTTTATCATCCGTTTTAACCACCTGGTCATCTTCTTCTTTTAAAAGACCATACCCGGTTTTTAATGTATTATCCCACTGAATTTTGTCTTTTTGGTAAACGGCATTTACATCGAACAAACCAACACCGGAAACGGAATTTTTACCCCCACCAATCCAGTTTGAAAATGAAATCTGACTTATATTTACTGATGCCTGACCCGATACTTTCCAATATGAAGTATCTTGAGCCTGCTGTGCAAAAATGCCCAAAGAAGTAAAAAATAAAAGTAAAAGTGTGTAAAATGTTTTCATAATAAATTTTTTTATTAAAACGGAAAAAGCGCGGAAATGTTCCCGCGCTTTTTTAATATTATTGAACAAATGTACTATTCTGCTTCAACTACATTAATGTCTTTATCTACCAGAATTCGCCCGCAATATTCACATACAATAATTTTTTTTCGACTGGCAATGTCGAGTTGGCGCTGTGGAGGTATTTTATTGAAACAGCCACCGCAGGCATCACGCTGAATGGTAACAACCGCCAAACCGTTACGTGCATTTTTACGAATTCGTTTAAAGGCGGTAACCAAACGCGGTTCAATAAAAGATTCAATTTTTTCAGCTTTACTTTTCAGCTTTTCCTCTTCAATTCTGGTTTCCTGGGTAATTTCGTCCAATTCATTTTTCTTCCTGTCCAAATCCTCTTCGCGATCTTTCAGCAGCGTTTTTGAAGAATCAATGATTTCTTTTTTCTCTTCCATTTCTGTGGTAAACTCCTTGATTCTTTTCTCTGAGAGTTCTATTTCAAGGGTTTGAAATTCAATTTCTTTAGAAAGGGAATCGAACTCACGGTTGTTCCGCACATTATTTTGCTGCTCAGTATATTTTGAAATTAGCCCTTGCGAATCTTTAATTGCAATTTTTTTGTTGTTTATTGCAGTTTCGAGGGTTTTAATTTCATCCTCAAGGTTTACCAGCCTGGTTCGCAGCCCTGCAATTTCATCTTCCAGATCCTGTACTTCAAGCGGCAGTTCACCTCTCAGGGTTTTTATTTTATCTACTTCAGAAACCACACTCTGCAATTCATGCAATGCACGCAGTTTATCTTCAATTGAAATGTCTTTGTCTTCTTGTCTTGGAATCGTTCTATTCATCGCTCGTTAATCTTTAAATTCAACTCAAAAAAAATCAAAAGTAAAATATCGGGTTGGTTCTTACCTCCGAAAAACGGACTGCAAATTTAGGGAATTTTTTCGTAAGTAATTCATAAAAAAGTTCTTTAGTAAATTGCTCACTTTCATAATGGCCCACGTCGGCAATCACAATTTTATTTTCGGCATCGAAAAACTGATGATATTTAAAATCTCCGGTCACAAAAAAATCAGCCCTGGCAGAAATTGCATGATTTAGCAAAAATGAACCAGCCCCTCCGCAAACCGCTACCGTCTTCACATTCCTGCTTATTAAAGCGGTATGTTTAATGCAACCGGTTGAGAATGTTTTCTTCAACAAATCAAGAAAATCATGTTCTGAGAGTGGTGTCTCCAACTCGCCGACCATCCCCATTCCGGCCTTTTCAAATGAATTTTCCAGGGGATAAATATCGTAAGCCACCTCTTCGTAAGGATGAGCTTCAAAAAGTGCTTTTAAAATTTTGGTTTGCAGCCAGGCGGGGAATATTGTTTCGAATCGAATCTCTTTTTCGTAATGAACCTGGCCTATTTCGCCTACATGGGGATTGGTACTTTCACCCGCCCTGAAACTCCCTGTTCCTTCCAGATTGTAACCGCAATAATCATAATTGCCAATATGACCGGCACCAGCTTCAAAAACCGCAGCCCTAACTTTTTCAACCGATTCAACCGGTATAAACGTCACCAGTTTTTTCAAATGTCCAGGAATGGGTTGCAACACCCGGCAGTTTTTTAATCCCAGTTTTTCGCAAATTTTTGTATTAACTCCACCGGGAACTGCATCAAGATTGGTGTGAGCGGCAAAAATCGCCACATCATTTTTAATAGCTTTTATCACCGTGCGTTCCACATAGTTTTTACCGGTTAATTTTTTCAAACCCGAGAAAACGATGGGATGGTGCGCTATAATTAGGCCAGACTTTTTTTCAATGGCTTCATCTACCACTGCCTCGGTAACATCGATTGTAATAAGTGCGGATGAAACTTCTGTTTCCGGATTACCGACTATCAATCCGGCATTGTCATAAGATTCCTGCAAGGCTGGTGGTGCAACCGATTCAATAAAATCTATTATTTCCCTTATCTTCAGCATATCAATCTTCCATTTCATTGCGAATTGCAATAAGTTCTTCTTTTACTTTTTGCAGACGTTTTACAATTTCCCAATTATCAATGGCATCCTGCCGGTTTCCTTCTAATTTTTGCTGAACACCTTTTATGGTCATGCCGCGCTCCTTCACCAAATGATTAATGAATTTTACTGTTTCAATATCTTCCGGAGAAAAAAGACGTGTTCCTTTGCTGCTTTTTTTGGGTGAAAGTTCTTCAAAACAGCTTTCCCAATAACGGATAGATGAAGAAGCAACTCCAACCATTTCAGCAACCTCTCCAATGGAAAAAAAAACCTTTTCTATTTTTGGCTTTTTATATGGCACGTTGTATTAATCGAGTGTCTGACCAATGTTCGAAGAAATGGCAATCATCCTTTCATACTCTTGTGGAGTTAGATCTTTGAAGTAGAAATATTGAGGATTTACAGCACTTCCGTTTCTGTGCACTTCATAATGAAGATGCGGTGCGGTGGAACCACCTGTATTTCCCACATATCCTATTACATCACCGCGTTTCACCTCCTGCCCCTGCCTTACATTAAAAGCATTCAGGTGAGCATATACGGTTTCGTAACCAAACCCGTGATCTATTTTTACTACCAATCCGAATCCGGCTCGGCTGCGTTTTGAACCACTAACCTCAACAACTTTACCATCGCCGGTTGAATAAACCGGAGTACCAACCGGTGCAGTAAAATCCATCCCATAATGCATTTTTCTCACTTTATAAATTGGATGAATCCGGTATCCCCAGCCACTGGCAGTTCGTTTTAAATCTTCGTTGGCAACGGGCATAATGGCCGGAATACTTGCCAGCATTTGTTCTTTGTTCATGGCCATTTTTAAAACCTCATCATACGATTTGGACTGAATATAGGACTCTTTGGCAAGTACATCAATCTTTTTGGCGGTTTCTATTATCAGATTTGAATTGCTCAGGTTTTCCAAATGAGAGTATTTATTGGCCCCACCAAACCCGGCCTTCCTCACAGAAGAAGGAATTGGATCGGCTTCAAAAATCACCCGGTAAATATTATCGTCCCGCTGTTGCAATTCAGCCAGTACCGTTTCAATTCGTTCAATATCGCGCGACATTAATTCGTATTGGCTAAGAAGTTGCTGGTTTTCCCTTTTTAAAGCCTTAGAACGCGGGGTTTCGTAAAAATTCAGGAAAATCACAACCATAATCAAAGCAAGCGCCATACTGCTTGATAAATAGGTAAGAATTTTGCCGAATTTTTCCTTGAACGATATTCCCACTCGTTCGTAACTAAGGGTGTCGGGATTAAATTTGTATTTCTTTTTCGCCATAAAGTTCCGGCTATTTTTTTCTATTATGAGCAAAATTAATTAAAACACCTAACTTTGCAACAATTTTATAAAGGTGTGAAATTATTTTCACGGCGCAAAAATAAACAAATAACTTTCATTCAGGCAATTTGTTTAATGGCATTAAAAATTTTTAACAAACGGCAGAAAGGTTTATGATGAAACGAACTTCAAAAGAAATACGCAATGCTTTCCTTAATTTTTTTAAAGAAAAGGAACACCAGATAGTCAAATCGGCCCCAATGGTGGTAAAAGGCGACCCCACGCTCATGTTTACCAATGCCGGCATGAACCAGTTCAAAGACCAGTTTCTGGGAAATGAACCGGTAAAATACCCAAGAGTGGCAGATACGCAAAAATGCCTGCGGGTATCGGGAAAACATAACGATTTGGAAGAAGTTGGACTCGACACCTACCACCATACCATGTTCGAAATGCTGGGCAACTGGTCGTTTGGCGATTACTTTAAAAAAGAAGCCATCGACTGGGCCTGGGAATTTTTGGTTGACCGAATGGGATTGCCGGCAGATAGGCTTTATTCAACTGTATTTGAAGGGAGCAGCGATGATAACCTGCAACGCGACAACGAAGCTTCTGGTTATTGGGAAAATCATTTGCCCAAAGAACGTATTCTGGACGGAAGTAAAAAAGACAATTTCTGGGAAATGGGCGATACCGGTCCCTGTGGACCCTGTTCTGAAATTCATATTGATTTACGATCTGAAACTGAACGTGAAAAAATACCGGGAAGAGATTTGGTAAATAAGGATCATCCGCTGGTTATTGAAATATGGAACCTGGTTTTCATACAGTTTAACCGGAAAGCTGACGGCAGCCTTCAAGCATTGCCGGCCAAACATGTGGACACAGGAATGGGGTTCGAAAGGTTGTGTATGGCAATACAAGGCGTTACTTCCAATTACGATACGGATATTTTCCAAAATATTATTGCTGAAATTGAAAAACTGAGCAGCTTAAAATACGGTACGGGAGAAAAAACCGACATCGCCATGCGGGTTATTGCAGATCACCTGCGGGCTGTGGCATTTGCCATTGCCGACGGCCAATTGCCTTCGAACAACAAAGCCGGGTACGTAATACGCCGGATTTTGCGCCGCGCAGTGCGTTACGGATACACTTTTTTGAATTTCAGGGAACCTTTCATTTATCATTTGATTGAAGTTTTAAAAAACACAATGGGAGATGCGTTCCCAGAATTGGCGGCACAGCAACACCTGATTGAAAAGGTGATGAAGGAAGAAGAGGAGTCCTTTTTGCGCACCCTCTCAACCGGAATAAAGATGCTGGACGAAATGATATCCAAAACTAAAAATGAAAATAAAAGCCAAATATTAGGGAATGATGCTTTTGTATTATACGATACGTTTGGTTTTCCTCTCGACCTGACCGCATTGATCGCCCGCGAAAATGGATTGAATATTGATGAAGCCGGTTTTGCCAAGGCCATGGAGGAACAAAAAAACCGGTCGCGCAATGCTGCCCAACTGGAAACAAGCGACTGGGTTGAAATAAGAAGAATTGACCAAACAGAATTTTTAGGATACGATACCACAGAGGCCGAAGTTCGTATTGCACGATACAGGAAAGTCTCCCAGAAAAAGAAAACATTTTACCAGTTGGTATTCGATCAAACTCCATTTTATGGTGAATCGGGCGGACAGGTTGGCGATTCGGGATACATTGAACAGGATGATGTAAAATCGCCGATTTTCGATACGCAAAAAGAAAACAACCTTATTGTTCATCTAACAGAAAAGTTGCCCGAAAATCCGGAAGAACCTTTCCATGCAGTTGTAAACCAGGAAAAGCGCCGGGAAACTGCAAATAATCACACTGCAACTCACCTGCTGCATGCTGCTTTGCGCGAAGTACTCGGTACGCATGTAGAACAAAAAGGTTCGCTGGTGAATTCTGACCACCTCCGTTTCGACTTTTCACATTTTCAGAAAATGACAGATGAAGAAATTGAACAGGTTGAAACTTTGGTGAATGAAAAAATCAGAGCCAACACTTCACGTGAGGAAAATCGGGAAATGTCCATGCAAAAAGCTCAGGAATTAGGCGCGATGATGCTTTTTGGTGAAAAATACGGAGAATCGGTTCGGGTCATCAAATTCGGCGAATCAGTTGAACTTTGTGGTGGAACACATGTGGATGCCACCGGGCAAATCGGCTTGTTTAAAATTGTATCAGAAAGTGCCATAGCAGCCGGAGTACGACGCATTGAAGCTATTACTGGCAAACGGGCTGAAAAATATGTAACCGACCAGATTAACACCTTAAAAAATATTCGTGAAACAGTTAAAGGTTCCAAAGATATTTTATCTGGTGTAATGAACTTGTTAAAAGAAAACACAGAACTTTCGAAAAAAATTGAAGCGTTTGGCCGAGAGCGATTAAAAATTCTGAAAGCCAATCTGAAAAGCAAAGTTTTGACCGAAAACGGTGTTAACATCATTGCCGACCAGGTGGATGTGGACAATGCTGCCATGTTAAAAGACCTCGCCTTTCAACTAAAAAACGAAGTAGAGAACCTTTACCTGGTTTTAGGTGCAGACATTGACGGCAAGCCAAACCTCGCTATAATGATTTCAGAAGATTTGGTAAATGACAAAGGATTGAATGCCGGACAAATTGTGCGGGAAGCAGGTCGCGAAATAAAAGGTGGTGGTGGTGGACAGCCATTTTTTGCAACTGCGGGAGGAAAAGATGTTTCCGGAATTCAGGCCGCAATTGAAAAAGCATTGAGTTTCATTAATTGATTCGAAACTTTTCAACAATTGTTAATATCGTTGGTTGAAACATGGTTTATACAAACCACCAAAAAACTTGTACCGTAATAATTTTTTATCCTATTTTTGAAGTTACCAGGTGAGCGATAAAAGGCGCTCCGAAAATGTGGAAACGGCTAACGTTTCTTAGTTGAAACAGGAACCATTTCACCCCTCTTTCGGGAGGGCACATCAGAGGAGTTGAAGTTTGAACCAGGGAGTCTGGAAACCACAGGTTCATTCAGTCATCAGGAAGAAAACCAGACGTTCTTTCAAGATTGAGTCTTCAGGCAGGAGGCCGCCAGCCGAAAGGAAGGCAACAGAAAACTTCGGTTTTTTGAAAAGCCCAAACTGCATGGCACAAAACGGGTCAAACCGCGAAATGCCGATTGCCAACGACAAATTTCTTCGGAAAATTGCCAAAAGCACTGAAAGTCACTTCGTCCGGGAAGGTTATCCGGAAAGCCGAGCGGACTGCTCAAAGGTTTACGCCGTAGAAAGCTAAACTGAAGAGTACAGGGCAAACAAATTCATCTGTACAGATGAATTTGAAAGCCAGCCACAATAACCGTAGCCTGGCGCTAGGGGAAACTTCGGTGGAACCAGTGAATGGGAGCTATTCGTAACAGAGTAGTTCCCATTTGTGTTTTAAAAAGGTTTAGTATATTCTGAAACTTGCAAACTTTTCTATCGGATAAAATTATGAAGTTGGTAGAGTAATTGGCCAAAGGATTGGCAGAAACCCGGAAAAAAATAGTACAATAAATGACTGATATCTATATGCAGAAAAAAAATACTGAATAAATGTCGCAAAAAAATACTAAGCACCTCAAATTAATATTCAGCCGTTTTTCAATAATCAAAAGGAAATCGACTTTAGCAGTTGCTCCCATTGGCCTGAATATGGGTTTCACATTAGGCACAATCGAAACAATTTCACCTTTCAAACTATTTAAAAATTGCTCCAGTTTTTGCTGGTCTTCACTCATCTTAATGTTGAAGTGATGCACTTTGTATTTCATAATTGCAAGTTCTTGATTTTGTTTAAATAGATATTGCTATAAATAATCATCCTGATAACTTCCCCATTACTGTTCTTCACAAATTCTACTTTATCATTGCCGAATTCATCTTTCCACAAACCGCTATCAGCTTGCTTGTGTAGTTTTACCACTTTTTTTGCCAAAGGATCATCCAATGCCAGAGTTCCGTTTTCGTAAAACACCTTAAAATCGGCTTGTGCAGGAGCCAGCCAGTAATTTCCCACGAGTAATCTTAATTCTTCCGGCACTTCAGAGCCGATGCTGTCCTGTTCAAATTTTTTACCAAGAGGAATTAGCTGTTGTATTTTCATTTTTGAAATATCCCCGTAAATGTCATTCTCGAAAGAAAAATTAAGCTGTTTTGTTACTGTCGGATAAAACACACCATTTTCATCCGGCGGATTTAGTGCCAAAACCTGCGACCCCGGAATGTCAACAGCCAGGTTTCCATCCTGAAAAAGAATTTCGAAAATGCTATTTCGCTGTTCATGCTTGTACTTCCCAATATACTTTTTCAGTTCTTCGGGAACTTCATTGGCAATTTCTCCATTTCCCATTTTGTATTCCAGAATTTTCATCTCTTTCGGATTGAACGAAGTTTTTTCTCCCAAACGAATATGTCCGGCATCTACGAAATCAAACTCATGAGCAGTTGCATCAACAGCTTTCCAGCCGGCATCGCCCATATAAACTTCGGTCCAGGCATGTTGATAAAAACAACCACCTGTATACGAAATGTACATGCATCCAATGGAAAGTCGGGCCGGGATACCAACTGCCCTACAAAATGCTGTTAATAAACGCGAATGAGAGCCACACTCACCTTCGCGCGTGTTGTAGGTATTAATCGCCGAAGTTCCTCCCGGAAGTGCTCCCATAATATTATTGCCAACCCATTTGCTAAGTTTTACGGCAGCTTCCCATGCATCTTTTGAGCCTTCTGTGATTTGTTTTGCTTCTTTAATCAAAACAGGGTGATCCGATTCAATTAAACTTTCCGGTTCAAGGTATTTTTTTAGGTTTTCCTGAGAGAAATCCGGAGGAAAAGCAGGAGCATTTTCGCCGTTGTAGTATTGCTTATCAATTTCAAAAACACCTTCAATTAAATTATTGGTAACTGTGCCTTCAAATTTTTGTCCCGGGAAATTCAGGCTCTCGGGGGTTATTCGTTCACCTCCTGATGCAATAGCTGCTTCTATCTTCATTGAAGAAATATCGTGGACATTGGAGATAATTTTGTTTACTTTGGCAAAAAGCACGTTGTCGAGATTTACTATTTGAATCCTTTTTTTTGCGGATTTATCTGCCAGGTAAATTACCCGGTTCGAAATATTTATTTTTAATGGACAGCTGTTTGCTTTATTCAACCATAATTTTGTAGTTATTCCTGAATTTTGATTGAATTCCTCAAAAACAATTGAATTAAAATTTTCTCCCACCAATTCCAATTTTTCTTCTCCAACACGGGTGTATTTTTTTGTTACTATTTCACCTTTTTGATTATCGAAAACCCGGTACTTTTTCTCTTTTTCATTTCCTGAAATGAAATCTCTCATTAAATGAGGGTATGAAAAACTGTTTTCCAAAATAACATCATCAGGAAGATGAATTTGTTTCACTTCTCCTCCTTCAACGGATGTGAAATAAGCAACCCCGTTATTGAATTTAACAGATGAATAAACTTCAGCGGTAGTTTTAAAACGTTGTTCTACAAAAACCGGAAGTTCTGTGGATGGCTCAATTAGGGCATTGTTTTTTATTATCAAATCAACTTTCCCTCCTAAGGCCGATTGTTTTACCAATACTTCCTCATTCAGGCTCAGTAGTTCTTTGCCATCTCTTTCGATT
>JAZBNQ010000291.1:0-3903 GCA_036350775.1 Mariniphaga sp. | reverse complement strand
CAATTTTCAAAAATAAACTATTTGGCCGGTTTATTTCATTTCTTCACCATGGCAATCCTGACACGATACAAAATGAATGTCGTTTTCGCTGCTTGGCGAAAAATAGGTGGTATTCATAGTTTTTACATCAAGTTTACAGTTTTTTGATTCACCCGGGTGGCACTTGTCGCAGGAGTTTCGCTGGTAGTTGGAGTGTGGTTCATGACAAGCTCCGCAACTGATTCCTTCATGCACGCCGGTGGGTGTGCGGTCGTCGTGGCTGCCAGCTTGGTGCCAGACTGATGGAGCGTGGCACTGTACACACAACCGGTAAACCGGGTCGGCCGGTGTTTGTATTGTATCGGTTCCGTTCAAAATAAACGGGGTAGGCAGGTTGGCTAAATCGAAATGTATTTCTTCGTTTCTGATATAAAAACCGACGGAATTGTTTTCCATGTTTCTGCTGTAGAAAACGTTGTTTGGGGTTGAATAATCCGGCCGTTTGGCTGGTTTTCCCGGGCTGTGAATTTGATGGCAGGTCATGCAGGGCATCGTGGGTTTGTCTGCCATTTTTGTGTCTTTCATGCTCCACGGCCCTTGCTGCGAAATGGGTTCAACCAAATCGAGAACAGTGCCAGCATAAAACATGCCGTGGCAGCGCAGGCAGTCGAAGTTGAGCTGTTCGGTAGTGTTATGGGTTTCATCCAGCAAAATGTCGGCATAAGTAGCCGAATGCCCGCCTGCCATCCAGTTGGCGTATTCGGTTTGGTGACAGGAAACACAACGTTCCATGGTTTCCAGAACCTGTGCTTCGGATAACCGGATTTCATCGGAGTGTGGTTTGTTTTGAATATGCCGGACCACCATACGTGATTTTTCTGATAAACTGTGCCAGCCGTTTTCAAGCGCGGTTCCGTGGCATTCGAAACAGGAAATTTCGCGATGTGCCGAAGCTGTCCATGTGGTGTGCGCCGGACTGATTTCGTGACAACTGGCGCAGGTTCTTTCAGGGCTGGTAGCGTTCCACAAGGTGTAGGAACCACCCAAAGCAATTAAAAGGATAAAAAGAACAACAATTACCCGAATCGTATTTTTGAAAAGTTTTGACTTCATAAATTAAGATTTGAATTTGGTTCCGTTCCAGTTTTTTACAATGTATTCGCCTACCCAGTATCCCAGCGCCAAAATGGTAAGTGCCGGATTGAATCCGCCGTTGGTTACACACAGGCTTCCGTCGGCAACAAACAGGTTGTCAATTTCGTGCACCTGACCGAATTTATTGGTAACTGAAGTTTTGGCATCATTTCCCATTCGCGCTGTACCTGCCTGGTGTTGTCCTCCGCTGAGGCCTCTTCCGCCAACACTTTGCCACGTATGGTATGCACCGGCTTCTTTCAGAATTTCCTCTGCCCGGTCTGACATAAACTGGCAACCTGTAGGATCATAGGGATGCCGCGAACCGGAAAGTCGGGCCACCGGGATACCCCAATGATCTTTTACTTCCGGTTCAACCGAAACCCTTGCTTCAAAATTTGGAATTTCCTGGAACGGACCGTGCAATCGGATTAGTTTTTTAAACTGGCTGCGCTGGTACTCTTTATGTTCGGGCCCCCAGCGTTTGGCGCCGGGTGGACGCATTTTCGAGAAAAGATACGGCATTGCTGTAAATTCGTTACATAATACGCCGCCTCCAACAATTCCCTGATTATCGTGGTTGAAATCGGCAACAGCAAGGGTGGCACCCGGTCCTACATCGTCGTACACATCGTCTTTTAATAATCCGTGCGCGCCGGTGTAAGCATGCCCCTGAAGGTTTCTGCCCACCCAGTCGGTGTTGTTTCCTGCCCCGTTTGGGAACAGTTTCGATTTTGAATTCAGCAACAACCGGGCTGTTTCAACTGCAGCCGCTGCAATAACTACAATATCGGCAGTTTGAATGTGCCCTTTGTCTTTTTCATCAAAATATTTTACGCCGGTTGCCCGTCCTTTTTCATCGAGCATTATTTCGGCAACCTGGCAGTGGGTGCGTAATTCGCAATTTCCGGTTTCAATTGCAGTTGGAATCACCGTGTTGTGGGTGCCGCATTTGGCATTCACCGGGCAGGCAAATCCCACACAACTTCGCATCCGGTAACAGGCAGGCCGGCCGCCGTAACGAACCGAGTTGCGTAGCATAGGAATAGGAAAAGGATGCAGTCCTAAACGGGTGGCTGCGCCGGCCAGAATATTCGCCGAATGGTTGTATGCAAATGGAGGCATAGGGTAGGGCTTTTTACGTGGCGATTCAAACGGGTTGGCGCCACTTTCGCCTGAAACGCCAATTTCCCATTCTGCCTTTTCATAACAAGGTTCCAAATCGAAATAACTGATGGGCCAGTCGTCAAGGGTGGAACCTTCCACATGGCCGTATGTTGATTTCATTTTAAAGTCTTTTTCCATAAACCGCCAGGCCATGGCGCCGTAACTCACTGTTCCGGAACCTACGCAAGCTGCATTGTTGCTGTAGCCTCCCTCGCTGGGCAAAACAATCCGGGTTGAACCATCGCTGTTTACCACCACCCTGCGGTGCCGTTCATTGTCGGGGCCGAATGCATTTCCAAGCACAGTTGTTCGTTGCGATATAAGTTCATCATCATCGTGGTCGTCGTAAGTAGCCCAACCACCGCGCTCAAACAACACCACCGAAAGGCCGGCAACCGCCAGTTCTTTGGCAACCACTCCACCACCGGCACCGGCGCCAACTACAATTGCATTTACATGTTTGTTTTTCATAGTTCAGTCAGTTTAGCAGTTGCACATTTTGATTCGTATCGGTTTTGACCCAAAACATGCGGGTAATCGAGCCGCATCATTTTGTAACTCACATAGTTTTTATTTCCTCCGTGGCGTGGTGAACCGTAAAATCCCTGCATGGAATGGTCGAGCAGCATGTTGAAAAAGCTGCGTTGGTTCACTTCTGTCCAGAATTCTTCAGGAAGTTGAGCGCTTTCCATCTTTGCCATAAATTCAGTTTGCACTTGCCATTCCAATTCAAAAAAGGATTTCTGAAACAGGTTTTGGGCTGAATTTTCGATGGCTGAAATGCCTTTTCGGTAATTTTCCTGAAACCTGGTATAAGGGCCAACCAGTTGCTTGTCAATAAAATTTACTACGTTGGCCTCGGTAGCACCGGGATCCTGGTCGACAGGAATAATTTGTTCTGCAAATGCAATAACTGTGCGTGCTTCCTTTTCAGTGAAAAAACGCCAGAGAGAATCGTAACCTGAACAGGCCGGAATAAACAGGATGCTTCCGCAGGCAAGGCTAAGCTGGCGAAGGAATTCCCTTCTGCTGGTTTCCATAATTTTCTGGTTTATGTTGATGAAAGCAAATTTAAGGATTGATTCGAAATAACAGGAGGAAATAGGTAATACGGAATGATTCTAAAAAAGTCTTTCTTTTTGAAAACCAAATGCCAAAATGAAAAGCGCTGCAAACCCCCCGAACACCGAAAAAACAAACCAGGTTTCGGCAACTGGATTATGGTGAAATGCCCATGGAGCCAATATTGCGGGAATCAGCAGAACAGCGCCGGTAAAACTGCCAATACCGGTATTTTTTTTCATTCCGAAGAAAAACAACACAAATGCTATGGCTAAACCGCTCCATTTGAGCCAGGTAAAGAGGCGAAGATTATTAAGAGTTGGCAGCAAAATATCTGAGCCGGATTCCATTCGGTAAATTTTGGTGATGTTCAGTAATACCACATTTTCGGCAAAATCAGCTATAAAAATAAATACAGAGAGCAAAACTCCCCAAAGTAACCAACGTCGTTTAAAAACAAATGCAGCCTTTCGAAACATTAAACCCAAAAACAGGGAATAGGCCAGCATAAAACCGAAATCGATGTAATTTGCCTTGTCAATGTTATGGATTGTTTCCGGT
>JAZBNQ010000290.1:0-10937 GCA_036350775.1 Mariniphaga sp. | reverse complement strand
GCCGGATAACAATAAAATTGAAAAATTTAAAAACAATCAGCCCCAACCGGAATGGAAGGTTACTGTTGGCTCAGGCTATTCAGGTCCTACAGTAGCAAAAGGCAAAGTTTATTTAACCGACAGGATTGAAACACCGGAAGAAACAGAAGGCGTGCTTTGTTTTGACGAAAAGACCGGCGAAAAAATCTGGGAATATCGATATAATTGTGTCTATTCTGGCATTGGATATCCTGCAGGTCCCCGAGCTTCGGTTGTTGTCAATGAAGGAATGGCCTGGTCGCTTGGTACCATGGGGCATCTGTTTTGTTTCGACGCCGCTTCAGGCAAGATTCTCTGGCAAAAAGATTTAAACAGCGAGTACGAAATTAAGATGCCAGTTTGGGGAATTGCAGCAACTCCGTTAATCGACGGAGAAAAAATAATTTTACAAATTGGTGGTAGTGAAAATGCCTGCCTGGTTGCACTAAATAAAAATAATGGTGAAGAAATATGGAGAAATCTCAGTGATGGCGCATCCTATTCAGCCCCGGTTATTGTTGAAAAAAATGGGAAACGGGTTTTAGTAGTGTGGACTGAAGATCATCTTGCCGGAATGAATCCTGAAACAGGTGAAGTCTTCTGGAAATTTCCGTGGAAACTAAAAATGGCTATGGGAATTGCGACTCCGGTATTATATAACGATTATATTTTTGTGAGTTCATTTTACAACGGGTCTCTACTTGTTTATTTAGGTAATGATTACACAACTGCAGAAAAAGTTTGGCAAAGAAGTGGGGAGAGCGAAAGAAATACCGATGCACTTCATTGTGTGATGAATACGCCGGTAATTATTGATGAATACATTTATGGAGTTGACAGTTACGGAGAATTGCGATGCCTGGAATTACATACCGGGGAAAGGGTTTGGGAGAATCTTTCAGCAGTAAATAAAAACCGTTGGGCCAATATTCATTTTATTCAGAATGAAGAAAAAGTTTGGATGTTCAACGAACATGGCGAACTATTAATTACCCGGCTTTCACCAAAAGGAATGATTGAAACAGGCCGTGCAAAAATTATTGAACCTACAAAAAAGCAACTTCCGAGGGGTGTAACATGGGCTCATCCTGCATTCGCCAACGGGCATATTTTTATCAGAAATGACAGGGAATTAATTTCTGTAAAATTAACACCGTAATAATATTTTATTTCTTTACTTTTAAGCAAAAGTTTAAACATGTAAATTATGGATGGAAAAACAAAAGCAATTGTCGCCCACATTACCATTATTGGCTGGATTATAGCATTGGTAATAAACAGCAGTGAAAAAGATGAATTTGCCAGCTATTACATTCGGCAATTATTGGGGATTTACCTGTTAGGATTGGTTTTGACATTTATACCCATTATTGGCTGGCTTGCATCTATTGTGGTTTTGGTGTTCTGGATTTTAAGCCTCATTGGTGCAATTCAGGGAGAAATGAAAGAAACCCCACTGGTAGGAAAGTATTTTCAGGAATGGTTTAAAACGCTTTAAGCAAAAGATTTTTTGGACAAAAAAAAGACAGGAAATACGCCTGTCTTTTTTTATTACCCTTTTCAGATTTTAATCGCCGTTTTTTTTCCGGTCTCTGAATTTTTTTATCATGTGCATTCTGAATTCATTCTCTGCTTTGTATAGTCTTAAAACCTTTCCGGGAGGAAGAATTTCGAGAAATTTTTCATTATAATCTACCAGTAAATCAGCTTCTTTTTGCAAACTGCCGGCAAATTCCCGGGTAAGTTGCTTTATTTTATTTTCCGACATAGATTCCTGAGCTTCCTGCACTTTTTCTTCCATTTCCCTTCGGAATTTTTGAGCCTCCCATCGTTCTTTTTCCAACTGGTTGTAAACCGGCCAGAATTTTTGGGCTTCTGCGGGAGAAAGTTCAAGGTTTGTGGTTAGGAATGCCACCTTTTCTGCGCGGTATTTCTCCCATCTGCTTTCATGGTCTTTATCATCTGGCTGAGCAATAGTTATAAACACAAAGGTCAGCAGAACAGCAAACAAAAATATTTTTTTCATTTTTTTTAATTTTCGGTTTGTAAATAAATTTCATAATCAGAAACATTAGAGCTAAGGTAACTCAACAGTTCTTCATCGTTAAAATCTCCATTTACTGTTTCTTCGTTTAAGTCGGGCTCTTGTATCAGGGCAAAAAATGAGTTTTCATCTATTTTTTCGATAAAAGTCAGGAAAGCGTCATCTTCATTTGTAGTTTCAATAGTGGTATTTGTTTTGGCCAGGTAGTTGGGAAGGAACGTTTTAACCGGCCAGTAAACCAGCATAAAAATCAGTGCAAAGCTTGCTGCCATGCCAAGCACCGGTTTCAAATACCGTATAAAAGGATTTTTGGGTGGAGGAAGAGCCTGTTTTTCTGCTTGCAGCCGATAATGAAGCCGGGCAGAAAAGTCATCGAAATATTTATCGGGAACGCCAAAAGGCTGTTCCTTTTTTAGTTTCGATAATTCAGGTGCAATTTTTTTTAATTTGTTCATTTCTTCCAAAATTTACATGTTTGACTCTCTAAATAAAAAAAAGTTTAATGCCTATTTTTTAGTCACTACTTTTAATGAATTCTTCTATTTTTTTTGTTGCATGATGGTACGAAGCTTTAAGCGCCCCAACTGATGTGTCGAGGATTTTTGACATGTCTTCGTATTTCATTTCATCAAAATATTTCATATTAAAAACGATGCGTTGTTTTTCAGGTAGTTGAAGGATTGCCTGTTGGAGTTTCATTTGCAGTTTATCTCCTTCAAAATAAGGATCAGATGTAAGGTTTTCCATCAGGTAATCGCTAACATCATTCAACGGGAGCAGGTTTCGGCGTTTTTTCGAATTTAAAAATGTGATGGCTTCGTTGGTAGCAATGCGGTACAGCCAGGTGTACAAGGTTGATTCTTCTCTGAAATTCCCGATACTTTTCCAGACTTTAATAAAGGTGTTTTGCAGAACGTCATCAGTATCTTCATGATTGAGTAATATTTTTCGTATGTGCCAGTACAACCGCTCCTGGTATAGTTTTACCAAACGATGAAAAGCAAGATCCCTGGTGTTCTCCTGTTTCAGTTCGGATATAAGTTCGCGGTCGTCTTTCTCCATAAAAAAATGTTTACCAGTAAGACCCGCCCAATAAGCAAAGGTTTAAACAGACTAAATCCTGAAATTCAGTCCTTCTTCAACAAGCTGGCGGTAAATGTTCACATCGAAAGAATAAAGTTTGGCTGCACGGTGCGCCACGTTGGTTTGTTTTTCATTGGTGTCAATTAGCAAACCCATGTTCTGAATTTTTTTTCTGAAATTACGGGTATCCAGTTTTTTATCCAAAATAACCTCGTACAAGGTTTGTAATTGGGTAAGCGTGAATTTTTCGGGTAACAGGTGAAAACCAACCGGATGGTATTGCACCTCTTCGCGTAATTTTTTTAATGCTTTGTCAATAATTTCTTTTACATCGAAAATAACATTTGGCAGGCTATCAATATCAAACCATTTTACCGATTTAGCTAAAGGCGAAAGTTTAAGATCATGGTAATCAGGATTAATTAATGAATAATATGCTACAGTAATTACCCTGTAATGAGGCACCCTATTCAGGGCTCCAAAAGTTTTTACCTGTTTTAAATACACATTATCGAGGCCGGTTGCAGTTTGAAGTATTTTTTTCGCGTAGCCATCCAAATCTTCTTCCGTAGGAAGATGGGTGCCAATTAATCCCCAGTATTTATCAGATTTTAGAGCCGGGTTTTTTTCAAAGATTATTTTTATTTGCTCATATTCTTTTGCAGTTGTGAGAAACTTTTCAAGTAATTCCGGCTCTGCTTGCCAAAGTAAAACATTGAGTTTATTGTTTTTAAAACCGAAGATTACACAATCGACTGAAACATTCTGTAAAATCATAAATATTGAGTTTTAGCAAATGTACAAATTGGAATCCGAACTTGTGCCTGAAACAATAAGAAAAATATAGATTATGTTGGAAAAACAGGCAGGGGAAGTTTTCAATAAAAAAGAACATTAAAAATCAATATTAAATTACCTTTGCACCGCAAATTTTTAAACGAGTAAAATGGCTTTAAAATGTGGAATTGTTGGTTTGCCAAATGTAGGAAAATCAACACTTTTCAATTGTTTGTCGAGTGCGAAAGCCCAATCGGCAAATTTTCCCTTCTGTACCATAGAACCCAATATGGGAGTAATTACTGTACCCGATGAGCGGCTGATTAAACTGGCAGAAATTGATAAACCCAAAAGAATTGTACCAACCACGGTTGAAATTTTAGATATTGCCGGCCTGGTAAAAGGTGCCAGCAAAGGTGAAGGACTTGGAAACCAGTTTCTGGGAAATATTAGGGAAACCGATGCCATTATTCATGTTTTGCGGTGTTTCGACAACGATAACATTACCCATGTGGACGGCTCAATTGATCCTGTTCGCGACAAGGAAGTAATTGATACTGAGCTTCAGCTTAAAGATTTGGAAACCATTGAAAACCGCATTGAAAAGCTGGAAAAACAGGCCAAACATGGTACCGATCCGAAAACAAAAAAAATGTATGAACTGGCCCTGCGTTATAAAACGGTTTTGGAACAGGGAAAATCTGCCAGAACATTAAGTCTGTATGATGAGGAGGCAAAACTTGCCAAAGATTTTTTCCTGCTAACCAACAAGCCGGTTTTGTATGCCTGTAATGTAGATGAAGCTTCGGCAAAAGCCGGCAATAAATATGTTAATGCAATAAAAGAAGCCGTAAAGAACGAGAATGCGGAGTTACTTGTTATTGCCGCTGCCACTGAAGCCGACATTGCCGAACTGGAAGAATACGAAGAAAAACAGCTTTTTCTGGAAGAACTGGGCCTGGACGAACCGGGCGTGAATAAACTGATTCATGCTGCTTACCGGTTACTGAACCTGCAGACCTTTTTTACTACCGGACCAGATGAAACCCGTGCCTGGACTTTTGTAAAAGGAACAAAAGCTCCCAAAGCTGCCGGTAGTATTCATACCGATTTTGAAAAAGGATTTATTCGGGCTGAAGTAATTAAATATGAAGATTACATTCGGTTAGGCTCGGAGCATGCCTGCCGCGATGCCGGTAAAATTGCCATTGAAGGAAAAGAATATGTAGTGAAGGATGGCGATGTAATGCACTTCAGATTTAACGTTTAACCGAGTTTTTTGCTATTCTTTCTGGAAAATTGATGGCACAAAAAAAGGGTTGACAGTTTTCTGCTAACCCTTTTTTGGTACAAAAAAACTTTTTCAACGCTGTTGCGGCGCATCACTCATGTCTTTAATAATTCCGTTTTTGTCCACTTTAATTTGAATATCCTTTGCAATTTCCAAAATAATTGTGGTTTCTTTTACTTCCACAATGCGGCCGTAAATTCCACCTGTGGTTACTACTTTATCACCTTTGGCAAGGCTTTCCCGAAATTTACGCACTTCTTTCTGGCGTTTCATTTGTGGACGAATCATAAAAAAATAAAATACGACCACGATTAGCAGCAATGGAAGGAAACTCATTAACGGATTGGCATCCTGACCTTCGGGTTGCATCATCAGCAAATTGTCTATCATTGTATAAGCTTTTAAATGTTAATATTCAATTGTTTGTATTATTTCCGGCAAAAATAACCATTTGTTTTGGTTTTTGAGTTTTACAGCCACTCTATTTTACTATACTTCACCAATAAGACCACGACCTGTTTTGTTAATTTTCCCCAATATTTTTAAATCTTTTAAAGTTTTATCCAGTATTCCGTTTATAAAATTGCGGCTTTTTTCTGTACTGTAATATTTCGAAAGTTCTATGTATTCATTTAACGAAACCTTGGTAGGTATGGATGGGAAGTAGAGAAACTCGGTAGCAGCCAGTTGCATTATCAAAATATCCATAAAAGCAATTCTATCCAAATCCCAGTTTTTCGAATGTTCCTTAATAAGTTCGCGTAGTTCGTCGTGGTTAACAATAGACTTTCGGAGTAGATTTTTTGCAAAATCACGGTCATCCTGATCTTTAAACATGGGCAGCAGGTTTTGGTCTGAACCCGAGTTTGGATTAAATTTTTTCAGGGTTTTGGAAATCATCGATACTGTAAACTCTACATCGTCGTTCCAGTAAATGCTCATTTCTTCCAAAACTTCGTAAAGATCTTCTGCAACCAGAATAATATTATTGAATACCTTATCGATAAATTTCCGATCGTCTAAAAATGACCGGTTTTTATCATTCATGTATTCCTTGTAAAAATCCGATTCAATTAAAAAAAGATAAAGCTCTTTTATGAGTCCGGGATGATTTACCCAGCTCAATTTGTGCTGACTGATATACGCATGAAGCGCTCTGTTTTCACGTAATTGCTGGATAATTTGATTGCTGATTAATTTGGTATTGGGATGAAGATCTTCGTACGTGGGCTGGTGTTTATTTTTTTTGATTTCCATTCGCTGCTCTGCATAATCGGCAATTTCAATAACTAAAACAAGCAAATAATGGTATAAATCGTAGGTTTTCCGGATACAAAAAAACAATTCTTTTTCCGCGTTGTTTAGCGATTTTTCTTCTGTTGAATAAAAGGCGTACAACACTTGCAGCACCTTGGTACGGATAATCCTTCTGCTAATCATGCTTTAATGAACTTCTTTAGTTTGTGCGCAAAAATAGTACTTTTTAAGAAACATTTAAGGATTCTTTTTATTTTCAGAAAAAGAGAAATGAAACGTTAATTATTTTTCATTTCAAGACATTCAAATACCTCCGAAAGCGAGTCTTTGTTTTCTGATAACACAAACAGTTTATCATTTTCTTCAATTACGGTTGCCCCGCTGGGAGTAATATAATCTTTTCCTCTTAAAATAAACGTAATTAAAGTGGTGGGAGGTAATCCCAGATGTACAATTTGTTTGCCTGCAACGGGGCTGTTTTCAGGAATTACAATCTCAGTCAGCAACGATTTCATTCCCTCGGTAAATTCCATGTCTTTTTTGGTTACTTTTTTCATCTCCTGGGGAAGTGTTACGTTAAGCCAGCCGGCAACTTTGGTAAGCGTGGTACCCTGTATAAGAACAGAAGTAATAGATACAAAAAATACCACGTCAAAAATCATGTTGGCTTGTTCGGCTCCTGCAAGAAGAGGATATGTGGCAAAAACAATGGGAACAGCGCCACGTAAACCCACCCATGAAAATAAAATTTTGTTGCGCCTTGGTTCGTTAAAGGGTAGAAGGCTTATAAAAACGCTTAGGGGCCTGGCCACAAACATTAGAAATAAAGAAATAATAAGGCCAATACTGATGACCGGAATAATGTGGCTTGGGTAAACCAGCAACCCTAAAGTTAGGAATAGCACGATTTGCATCAGCCAGGCAAAACTGTCGAACGATTTTAAAATTTTCTTTTTATGAATAAGCTCCTGGTTACCCAAGTAAACAGCGCTCAGGTAAACGGCCAGAAAACCATTTCCTCCAATAAAATCAGTAAAAGAAAAGATAAAAAACATCATGGCGATGACCAACACAATATATAAACCTTCGTAATCAAGTTGTATTTTATTGATAATCAATTCACCAATTTTCCCGAGCAAAAGCCCAAGCAACCCACCAAGTGCCAGTTGAAGAAAGAACAGCCAAAGGATTCCTGCAAAGCCGGTATTCTGATGTACTACCAATCCGGTGAACAGGATTGTAAGTATGTATGCCATGGGATCGTTGCTGCCACTTTCCAACTCAAGGGTTGGCCGGATATTGCCTTTCAGTGCAACGCTTTTTGCCCGGAGTATGGAAAAAACGGCAGCCGAATCGGTGGATGAAACAATAGAACCCAGTAAAAGTCCCTCGTAAATTGTGAAATCGGTTATGGCCCAAACAAAAATGCCCACTGTACCTGCAGTGAGCAAAACACCGATAGTTGAAAGTGAAATACCCCGCCAAATTACCGGTTTCACCGATTGCCAGTCGGTATCCAGCCCGCCGGAAAATAAAATAAAATTAAGGGCAACAATGCCAATAAACTGGGCCGTTTTGGGGTTGTCGAAATAAATGCCGCCAATTCCCTCTGAACCTGCCAGCATCCCAATTGATATAAATAAAATAAGAACCGGAACACCAAAATTGAATGATGTTTTACCGGCAAAAAGGGAAATAAATAAAAGTATGGAACCGATTAATAATATATTTTCAGTAGTTAGTGTCATTTATGTTTTTTTTGAAAACAATATAATCTGTGTTAAGGTTTAATTTTCATTAAAATAGAAATTATTGAGGAACAACTATCAGTGGAAGCGAATTGTCATGCACCAGTTCGTTAATCAAAAATTTCCTGAATAAATGGTCATTGATGGTGCGTGATCCTTTTTGCACAACAAGCATGGTATTCGGGTTGTCATGCACAAAATTTTTTATTTCTTCAAAAACAGATTCACCCTCGAATATATCGTAGGTGCAGGGAATGTTATGCTCACATTCATGGGTTAAATTAAGTAAATATTCATGAGCCTTTTTTACATTTTCCCCGGGCAAAACAATTGAAATAAAATGCACAGATTCAATAAAATCTTTAATTGCACCTAAAAAAATACTAAATGCACTTCTGTTCAGAGGGTATTTGTGTGTAACTGCAAGCGTTAAAGTTTGCGGAAAATGAGTTTCAAAATCAGGTGGAACAGCAATGGTCATTCCGTTTAATTCGTCAATTATTTTGAGTGCTGTGCTTCCCATAAAATACTTTTTAAAAATGCCGGAACCTTCTGTTCCAATCATGACTATATCCTGAAACTTTTTTCCAATCATGTTTTTTAATGTAGGAATCAGATTTTTTTCAAAAATCTCATAATCAACTGAATTCTTTTTTTCGAAATGTTTTTGAATGAGCTTATTCAGTTCCGCAATAGCTTTTTCTTTTTCATACTGAATGATTTTCATTCTGCTCTCGCTGTCGGCCAATGCCGGCACTGCATAGCTTACCTGGTGAATTATAAGGATTTCAGCATTTATAATTTCGCTCCACTGTTTTGCAAGTTTTACAATTACCTCATTTTGAGGAGAAAAATCGATAAGAACAACCAACCTTGTTTTCATCTCATTCTTATTAAATATTTAGTTTTATAATATACCAAATAATCATTGGAATGTTTCTGTTTTATAGTTGAATCTGGAATGTTTTAGGGCATGAAAAAGTCAGAATTCTCCGGTGTGACTGGTATTATCAGGGCTGTAATTTTTTAAAAAGGAAGGATTTTTTCCTTCACCTTCTTTTTTGGTTGCTTCTTTTGCTCGCTGCAATTGCTCACTGCTCAATTTTTCCTCCTCTGCTTCTGCCAGCTGCGACTTTTCATTGTTATCTTCCTCCTTCTTTCCTTTTGTTAACTGCGACTGTTCACTGTCCACTTCTTCCTCCTCTTCCCAATCAAATTTATCGCGCCGGATGATGTATTTCCTGAAATAAAATGCCAGCACCACACCGGAAACTGCGCCCCACAAATGTCCTTCCCAGGAAACTTTCGGGTCAATTGGGAAAACCCCCCAAATTAAACCGCCATATAGAAAAACCACAACAACAGAAAATGTTAGTAAACGGATATCGTTTCGGATAATCCCGCTCACAAAATGGAATGCTGCCATGGCATAAACCACACCGCTGGCGCCAATATGCCAGGCCTCGCGGCCAGCAAACCAAACTGTTATTCCCGATAAAATATAAAGCAGAAAAAATATCTGGTACGAAATGCGCCGGTAATAATATATGAGCATGGACATTAGGATAAAAAACGGGATGGAATTGGACATCAGGTGGTTAAAGTTGGAATGGATAAACGGGGAAAACAAAATGCCCGGCAATCCTTTTAAATGCAACGGGTAAACACCGAGTTTTACAAAACTAATAGATGTGGTCACCTCAATTATTTCTACCATCCAAAACACAAATACAAATGCCGCCGGAAACACCAGGCTGTGGAAAAAAATCCGTTTTTCCATTTCCGGGTCCAGCTTTTTGGGATTGCTTGGATAGTAAGTAAAAAGGCGCATAACGATAAGCTCTAAATTTCAAATATCAAAAATCAAATGACAATTTTACTCCAAATCTCTAAAAACAAAACTCAAACAAACTCCAAAATTCAAAACACAAATAACAACAAAACTCCAAATCTCAAATCCCGAAAGGATGCAAATGACACAATTTCTAAATTTTATTTGTTTATAGATCAAATTTCACAATCTGAAGCAAATTAATCATATTCTTCGGTTTGAGTTTTTTTTGTTGGATATTGTTTTTTATTTGTTTTTTGAAAATTGTTATTTGGAATTTGAACGAATCAATGTTTTGATCAGTTCTGCGAACTCATAAATTTCTTCTTTAGTTGTATCAAACGATGTCATCCAGCGTACTTCCGATCGTTTTTCATTCCACATGTAAAAGAAAAATTTTTGTTGTAACGGTTTAATGATTTCCTTTGGAACTTCGGCAAAAACACCATTCGCTTCAACGGGCTGTGTAATTTTTATTTCCGGAATTTTTGCCACTTCTGCTTCAAGTAATTTGGCCATTTTATTGGAGTGGGCAGCGGTTTCTTTCCACAAATCGTTTTCAAAATAAGCCTGAAACTGGGCGCCCACAAACCGCATTTTCGAATAAAGCTGCATGCTTTGTTTGCGCAGGTATTTGGTGTATGTTGTCAGCTCCGGATTAAAAAACAGCACTGCTTCGCCCATCATCATCCCGTTTTTTGTGCCGCCAAAAGATAGTAAATCCACACCGCAATCTTTGGTGAATGCCTTGAAATCCAGGTTCAGTGAAATAGCAGCATTGGCAATGCGAGCGCCGTCCATGTGCAAAAGCATGTTGTTTCTGTGCGCCAAATCGGCCAGTGCTTTAATTTCTTCCGGCTTATAAACCGTTCCCATTTCAGTTACCTG
>JAZBNQ010000289.1:0-3016 GCA_036350775.1 Mariniphaga sp. | reverse complement strand
TTCTGAAAATTCCAGATGACTTTCGCGTCGAGCGTGCCATTCTCTTCGCTGCTGGTCAGCCATTTGTAAATGGGATGCATGTCATCTTTAATCGAAATTTTTTCCATGAGGGTAAAACTAACGTTGTATTTTTTAGTGCAGAATTCATTAATTTGTTCGTTTGTTCCAGGTTCCTGGCTGCCAAAATCATTGCAGGGAAATGCAACAATTTCAAAATCATCACCGCCATATTCTTCATACAATTCCTGCATTTTCCTGAATTGCGGCGTTAGCGAACATTCAGTGGCTGTATTTACAATCAGAACTTTCTTTCCTTTAAATGTTGAAAAATCAAGAATCTCACCGGTGATGGTCCGGGCACTAAAGTCGTGCAACGTTTTCTGTGCAAAAACCAATTGGGTAAATATAAGAAAACATACCAGGGTGCATAGTCTTTTCAACATGATTCAAAAATTTAATATGGCTCGGGAAAATTAGTTAAAGTTTAATTTTTACAAAAGGAATTGCCGGGTTTGTTAATAAGTTTTGCCGGGTAAAAAAGCAGAAATGTTTATCTTTGGACACTTGAGAAAGAATGCAGCATAAATGGAAAATTTTATTGTTTCAGCACGAAAATACAGACCCGATTCATTCGATACGGTAGTTGCGCAATCCTCTATTACTACTACACTAAAAAATGCCATTAAAAACAACCAGTTGGCACACGCATACTTGTTTTGTGGTCCGCGAGGTGTGGGGAAAACTACCTGTGCGCGCATTTTTGCCAAAACAATAAATTGCTCCAATCTTTCTGCTGAAGTGGAAGCATGCAATGATTGTGAATCGTGCAAGGCCTTCAATACAAGCCGCTCATTCAATATTCACGAGCTTGATGCGGCTTCGAACAACTCGGTTGACGATATTCGCATACTAATCGATCAGGTTCGCATTCCCCCGCAGGTGGGTAAATACAGTGTGTATATTATTGACGAGGTGCACATGCTTTCTTCTCAGGCGTTTAATGCTTTTTTGAAAACGTTGGAAGAACCACCAAAACATGCCATTTTTATTCTGGCCACTACTGAAAAACACAAAATCATTCCCACTATTTTGTCGCGTTGCCAGATTTTCGATTTTAACCGCATCGGAATTTCCGATATTGCCGATCATCTGGAATTTGTGGCGAAAGGCGAAGGTGTTTCCGCAGAAAAAGAAGCGCTGAATGTGATTGCCCAAAAAGCCGATGGTGCCATGCGCGATGCACTTTCTATTTTTGACCAGATTGTTAGTTTTTCAGGGAAAGAAATTACCTACCATGATGTGATTTCAAATCTGAACGTGCTGGATTACGACTACTATTTCAAGTTGGTGGATCATTTTTTGAAAAATGAAGTGCCGGATGTAATGATGATTTTTGACGAAATTCTGAATCATGGTTTTGATGGTCATCATTTTATTACCGGCCTGAGCAGCCACCTGCGTAACCTGTTGGTGTGCAAAGATCCGGTAACAGTTCAACTGCTTGAAGTTGGGGGTGAAATTAAGGAACGGTTTAAAGTCCAGGCTTCGGTTTGTAACAGTGATTTTTTACTGAAAGCACTCGAAATTAGCAACGAATGCGACATGCAGTATAAAATAAGCCAAAACAAAAGGTTGCTTGTTGAACTGGCTTTGGTTCGGATAGCACAGCTAACCTTAAAAAAAAAATAGCTGACGAAAATTTACCTGACGATATTCTGCTGCCTGTTTTTTCTGTAACCGCGGAAAAATCAGACGAAAATCAGAAAAACATAAATAATACCAGGGAAGTAAAGGAGCCAGCCTCAAAACCACCTTTGAGGCGTTTGTCGCGCCAGGCAAAAGGACCTTCCATTAAAGATGCTTTGGCCGGAAAATTAGGTGAAGAAAAACTTTCGGCTAAAGAACAGCACGAAATTTATACCAGGCCCGGAGAAACAAATGATTTTACGGCAGATGCCCTGAAAATAAAGTGGGAAGAGTTTGTAAACCGTTTGAGTGACAGGCCAAATCTACAATCAACCTTATCGCATGTGCCCGGCCTGGAGCAGGATTATCAGCTTGTTTTGGAAATTGACAATTCTGTTCAGGATGACCTCATTAATACCGTAAAACCCGAACTGGTTTCGTGGCTGAGAAAAGAACTGAAAAACTCTAAAATTCATTTAATTACCCGAATTTCTGAAAAAGAAAAGGAAAAAATAATCTATTCCGATTCAGAAAAATACATGGAAATGTTGAAAAAGAACCCAAAACTGGAACTCTTAAAACAGAAATTTAAGCTCGATTTCGAATAAAAATTTTTGGGCCTGAATTCAGGGAGCTAATCTTTTTATCGACCAGCCTTCTTTTTCTTTTTCATATAAAATACGATCATGAAGACGATTGGCACGGCCTTGCCAGAATTCAATTTTGCTCGGAACTACATGGTAACCTCCCCAAAACGGAGGAAGATTCGGGGTATTGTTTATAAAAGACTTTTTATAATGTTCAAAGCGTTTTTCCAAATAATGGCGCGAAGGAATCTCCTGGCTTTGTTCAGATGTCCATGCCGCAATCTGGCTTTCCAAAGGCCGCTCAGCAAAATATTTCTCTGAAATTTTTTGACTTGTTTTTTCTGCAGTTCCGGAAATGCGGATTTGCCGTTCAATCAAAGGCCAGAAAAATTGTAATCCAACAGCAGGATTTTTTGTTATTGATTTTCCTTTTTCAGAAGAATAATTGGTAAAAAAAATAAATCCGTTTTCATCGAAATATTTAAGCAGAACAATTCTGGAATGTGGAAATCCGTCGGTACCAATGGTTGAAAGTGACATGGCTGTTGGTTCTTTTTCACCTGAATTCAAAGCTACTTTCATCCAGTTCTCGAATTGCAGAAAAGGATTTTTATCCACATTTTTTTTTGTCAACCCCGACAAATTATATTCGTTTCGTATGGTATCAAGTTTCATTTTTTCCTGTTTAACCGGTTACAAATCAAAAATTTGTTCATGCAAACCTATGAACATTTTTTTAAAGG
>JAZBNQ010000288.1:0-4083 GCA_036350775.1 Mariniphaga sp. | reverse complement strand
CAACTGGGAAAAAGCAGTTGAACGCAGTAAAGCCTGGTACGAATCACATTGAACATTGAATAAATAAACGGATAGAAATGGAACGGGAATTAATTCTTAAGAAAATTCAAAAAACAAAATGGGATATTATAATAATTGGTGGAGGGGCTACCGGGCTTGGTTGCGCTGTGGATGCTGCTTCTCGTGGTTATAAAACGTTGTTGCTGGAACAAACTGATTTTTCGAAAGGAACATCAAGCCGCAGCACAAAACTGGTACACGGAGGTGTTCGTTACCTGCAACAGGGCGATGTTTCACTGGTTTTTGAAGCATTAAAAGAACGTGGGCTGATGTTTAAAAATGCTCCTCACCTGGTTACCAACCAGTCATTTATAATTCCAACTTACGATTGGTGGGGAGGACCGTTTTATACGGTTGGGCTGAAAGTTTACGATTTTATGGCAGGAAAATTGGGACTAGGGCCTTCCAAACATTTGTCGCGCGAAGAAGCCATAGAAGCGCTGCCAACAGTTGAGCAGGAAGGATTAAAGGGAGGAGTGATTTACCAGGACGGCCAGTTTGACGACTCGAGAATGGCAATTACACTTGCCCTCACTGCACTTGATTACGGTGCCTCTTTATTAAATTACTGTAAGGTTACCCAACTAGTTAAGGATGGAGAACTAATAACAGGTGTGGTTGCAATTGATCAGGAAAAAGGGGAAGAAATAAAAATAAAATCGAAAGTAGTAATCAATGCAACTGGTGTTTTTGCCGATGAAGTGATTCAAATGGACGAACCCGGCAAGCCGGAAATGATAACACCCAGCCAGGGTATTCACCTTATCCTGGACCGAAGTTTTCTCCCGAATGATTATGCCATCATGGTTCCCCATACGTCTGACGGGCGGGTAATGTTTGCCGTGCCGTGGCACAACCATGTTGTGGTGGGAACTACAGATACACTCATTGAAAATCATTCGCTTGAACCTGTAGCGCTGGATTCTGAAGTCGATTTTGTGTTGGAAACAGCGGGACAATATCTGGTGAGACAGCCAGGCCGGAAAGATGTGCTCAGTGTTTTTGCAGGGTTGCGGCCACTGGCCAAACCCGAGGGTGAGAAAAAGGCAACCAAGGAAATATCGCGAGGCCACAAAATCCTTATTTCTGTTTCAGGCCTGATTACCATTATTGGGGGCAAATGGACAACATACCGGAAAATGGCCGAAGATACCATCGATAAAGCCATTATGCTGGGAGGTTTGGCTGAGCGCGACTGTATTACCCACCATTTGCCTGTACACGGTTACCGAATGGATATGGATCCTTATACAGACCCAATGGCTCCATATGGTCTCGATAAAGAGGAGATTTTAGCCATTGAAGAGGAAGAGAATAATTGGGAAGGGTGGCTGAGCGAAAAGTTACAAATACGTAAATCACAGGTGGCCTGGGCTGTCAGAAAAGAATGGGCCCGCACAGTTGAAGATGTGCTTGCGCGGCGGACCAGAGCCCTTTTTTTAGATGCCCGGGAAAGTGTTCGCATTGCCCCCGATGTAGCAAAACTAATGGCAAAAGAGCTGGGGAAAAAGAAAAAATGGCAAAAGGAACAAATTGAACAGTTTAATGAAATAGCTAAAAATTATTATTTTCAGGATTAATAAACTAAAAAAAGAAACCTATGTTAGAGCTTTTGGGAGAAGTTTTAGGCACTTTTATTCTGATTTTACTCGGGAATGGTGTAGTTGCCAATGTCAACCTTGACAAAACACATAGCCAGGGAAGTGGCTGGATTGTTATAACTGCAGGTTGGGGAATGGCTGTGTTTGTTGCTGTTTTGGCCACTGCCGATTTAAGTGGAGCCCATATTAATCCGGCAGTTACATTAGGGCTGGCATTTAGCGGATTGTTTGAGTGGGCGAAAGTAATTCCGTTTATACTGGCTCAAATGGTGGGGGCAATGCTGGGTGCTTCCACGGTGTATGTTTTTTTTCGTAACCATTTTGATATTACCACTACTGCCGGGGCAAAAAAGGCTTGTTTTTGTACCGCGCCAGCCATCAGGCATTTCCGGAATAATTTTTTCTCTGAATTCATTGGAACATTTGTTTTGGTTTTAGCAGTGCTTTTAATCACCATGCCTCAGTTGCAATATGAAAGCTTTGGCAGCACAAAAGTAGGCTTGGGTTCGCTGGGAGCACTTCCGGTAGCCCTGGTTGTTTTTTCGCTTGGATTGAGTCTGGGCGGAACTACAGGTTATGCTATTAATCCCGCCCGTGATTTGGGCCCCCGTATTATACATTCATTACTTCCAATTAAAAACAAGGATAATAGCGACTGGCAATATTCATGGATTCCGGTTTTTGGACCTTTTGCGGGTGCGGCATTTGCTTCATTGGTTCATTATTTTATTAGCTGTAACTGTTGAACAAAAAAAAATCAAAAAAAAAGATAAAAGTTTTTTGGTATTGAAAAAAGGTTTTTTACATTTGTAAGGCAATACGTTCTGTATTGCTTGTGTGTTTGGGGGTTAACATTTGAGGGCAGCTGATGAGCTGCCCTTTCTTTTTGCCTTTTTTGGATAACGGATTTTTAAAAAGAAATATTTTTAAATAATAAGCTTTGTTCAATAGCCTTATTGTTTTATGACATCCAAAAAATAGATATCTTACAGATTATTTTAATCAATTTTGACAAAGCTGAAATTGCCATGAAAAATTACGACAAGAGCCATACTGAAAATGGTAAATTAAATGAAAAATATGCCGTTTTGCATGCTTTCATTCATAGTGAGTTTGGCTCAAAGTATTGCGCAGATGCTTTATTTTCAGATGCTTTTAATCCCGAAGAAATTAAAAAAGCTATTTCTGAAATTATTCGGGAAAATTTAAAATTTACTGAATTTTTCTTCAATGCTCCGGTTGGATATGCAATTCTTGATATCAAACATAAGATTACAGAATTAAATGAATTGGGTTGCAAATTCTTAAAAGGAGAAGAATCTGATTTACAAGGTAAAATATTCTCTGATTTTTTAAATACGGAAGATTATGATGCTTTTCAATTTTTTATGAAGAATTTAAAATCAGGTAAACCAAATGTTCAGTGTGAATTAAAACTGAAAGCCAGTAAAGATTCATTAAGAATATTTGGTGTTTCCGGTATGGAGAAGGAAGTTGAAAAGCAGACTTATCGTCTGGTTTTTTTCAAATCTTCAGCGTATTTGGACACTGTTGTAAATGAAGATATTCAAATTGAATCTTCTGAGGATGAAAAAGATTCAGCGGTAAAAGTTTCTGATATAAACCGGACAAAATTTTCTGTGGATAAGATACTTGAAAGTTTGACTATTCTTGTGGCAGATGATGATGAGGTGACCCGCTTTTATTTATTGGAGTTATTGGAACAAAAATGCCGGAAAATGTTTTTTGCCAAAAACGGAAAGGAAGCAGTGGAAATTTTTGAAAATAACCCGAACATTGATCTTATTTTGATGGACATAAAAATGCCAGTAATGGATGGCTATTCTGCCACTATTAAAATCAAAGAGATCGACAAAAAAGTTGTTGTTGTTGCTCAAACAGCTTATGCACTTGCAAGTGATCGGGAAAAAGCCCTGGCAGCCGGATGCAACGATTATCTTGCCAAACCCTTAATGAAAAAGGATTTGTTTTCGGTTATTCAAAAATTCTTTAAATAAATTTTTTTACGATACAGCACTTTTTAAGGCTTTACTTCAGGGAAGTTCATTACATAATTGTTTCCAATTCGAATATACCTTCTGCTTTTAAAAATTTCCAGCGAATTTTCTTTTTGAAATTCTGAAAGAATAAGATATCCTCCTTCCTTTTTAGGCAATGAGATAAAAAAAGGAATGTTTTCCCTTCCAAAAGGTTTTATTTCGACTTTTTGACTGTTTCCAGAAATTATTTTTCCTTCTTCATCCCAAAGCTTTACGGTAACAGTCCCCGAGGTCAGGACATTTAAATCATTTATTCCCACCAGGTTAAAAACCAACCTTTCGCCCGGTTGGTAAAAACCGTTTGGAAAATACCGTTGGTCGGCCAAATCAATAAAAACATTGGCCGGTGCAAATGCATGTTT
>JAZBNQ010000287.1:0-2025 GCA_036350775.1 Mariniphaga sp. | reverse complement strand
CGGATGGGTCGTTTCAACTGAAAGCGAAGCGTGACCGCTCCTATATTTTGGAAATTATTGGCGAAGAAGGTGCTGGCAGGGTTTTTCTGCCTGCTGAAAGGATATCGGAGAAGATTGATTTAACCTGGCCGGTAACCGAAAAAATAGTTATTCTTCATACAAACGACCGGCATTTTGATTTAAACCACGAGGATGAATTTGCCCGAAAGTTGAAAGAAATCAGGGCAAAATACGACGATGTTTTTTTGTTTGAGGCCGGCGATGTGTTTGTGCGGCATGCTCACCGTTGGATTGTAAACGACGGCCCGGCAAAAGATACTGCCTGGTACGGACAACGTGCATTTTACATGATTCAAAAAATGAATGAACACGGGTATGATGTGATGACGTTTGGAAATCATGAACTGGCTTATATGAACGATTACACCCGTATTGCCCTCGAAGCAGCAAAATTTCCGGTGTTGGCGGCAAATATTGAAATCAGTAACGATAAATTGCCACAACCCGTTCCGTTTACTGTTTTAAATACATCTACCAAACGCCGCATTGCCGTTCTGGGGCTGGCCACCGACAACTCATTTAGAGATGGGGTTCAGGAACTTGACTTTGCAGAAACGGCAGGCAAATACATTTCTTTGAAGGATTTTTCGGATGTTTTCCTGGTTTTATCGCATCTTGGTTTGAGAAAGGATAGTCTGCTTGCCCGGGAATTTCCGGTGTTTGATGCCATAATTGGAGGTCATTCACACGATTTGCTGGAGGAAGCAATTTTTGAAAACTCGGTTTTAATTGCTCACGCAGGCGGAAATCCTCATTTTGTTTCCGATGAACATCCGGTTTATCTGGGGAAAGTGATTTTTACTTTGGAAAATGGAAAAATTGTTGATAAAAAAGGCGGGGTGATGGAAATTGGCCGAAAGGCTGAATCTGAAATTAAGATGCCGGAGCGCGGGCTTTGTGCTCACCGGGGCGCCATGAAAACGCATCCTGAAAATACTATTCCCGCTTTTCGGGAAGCGGTGAAAGCCGGAGCACACATGGTTGAATTCGATGTGCAACTTACAAAAGATAACAGGCTGGTAGTGATGCACGATGGCACCGTTGACCGTACCACAAACGGCACCGGAAAAGTTTCGGAACTTACCTTTGCTGAAATCAGGAAACTGGATGCCGGAAGCTGGAAATCTCCTGAATTTGAAGGCACACAGGTTCCCACTTTTCAGGAAGTGCTGGATGAAATGCCGGTGAATGTGTGGCTGAATATTCATTTAAAAGGCGACGGAGAAGCCCCAAAAATGATAGCTGAAATTCTTGCAGAAGAAAATCGCCTGCACCAGGCATTTCTTGCATGCAGTGCCGAAGCCGCCAAGCAGGCACGCGCCGTGTTGCCTGATATTCAGATTTGCAATATGGATCGCCAGGAATTGAATAGCGATTATGTTTCAGGAACAATAGAAATGGATGCAGATTTTATTCAACTGCGGGGTGCAATTTCACCTGAATTTGCAAAATATGCCAAAAGATTGAAGGAAAACGGAGTTCGAATAAATTATTACGGTACCGATTCTCCTGACGAAATAAAAATGGTGTTTGATTACGGTATTGATTTCCCGTTGGTAAATGACATTATTTCAAACATTGCTGTTGCAAAGGAAGCCGGATTTGATCCGGTTAAACCGGTTTTCAGATAAATTCCATAATAATCGAATAGGATTATAAACAGTTTCGTTTATTTTTAAAACTTATTTACATCAAAAATCTGAAACTCATTAAAGGTTCGAAAGCAATGAAAATATATAGTTTAACCGATAAATTTAGTCGAATACGAAGCCTGCTTTTGATAGTTGTTATTCTAATTACTTCAGGATTCAACAGAAAAAATGAACCAACTTTCCATCAGTTAACCAACGATGAGGTTACATCATGGATTGGCAGCAACAAACCACTACCTGAGAAGGATTCACTTTTCTATTTAGATGATGCTGCACCACTTTTCAGGAAAGAATTCAGTATAAATGGCAAATT
>JAZBNQ010000286.1:0-10780 GCA_036350775.1 Mariniphaga sp. | reverse complement strand
TAACATGCCTTCGTAACCACTTTTTATAATGGTTGAAACCATTTTAAACCGCTCATTTGCTTTAATAATATGCGATGCGTGCGCCGGAATAATTATTCCCTGCCCCGTTTGAAGTGTATTTGAATTATCTTCAATAACCACTTTGGCTGACCCTTCAATTACCTGAATAAAGGTGTCGAAGGGAGAAATTTTCCCAACCAGTGTTTCCCCGGCGTCAATTGCCACAACACTTATTGTTCCTGAAGCTTTGCGGATGATGGTTTTACTGACTACCGAGTTTGGAACATACTCCAGAATTTCAACGAGGATATGTGCAGTTGATTTTTCAATTTCGTTCATTTGTATAAAACACTTAAAAATGTAATCGATACAAAACTACCCCGCATTTTACCTGAAATGTTATACAATTCAGAATAAGAGTTACATCATTCACACATTTTCAAGTGTGTTGCGTCTTTTGTTTTTAAGCATTTTAAAATGGGTTGGGGTTAACCCGGTAAATTTTTTAAACTGATTTGAAAGGTGGGCTACACTGCTGTAGTTCATCCGGTATGCTATTTCAGAAAGTGTCAGTTCATCATATACAATTAATTCCTTTACTCTTTCAATTTTATGGGTGAGGTAAAATTTTTCGATGGTAATCCCCTTTACTTCGGAAAAAAGATTGGCGAGGTAGGTATAATTATAGTTGAGCTTTTCGCTTAAAAAATCAGAAAGGTTTACTTTAATCTGGTCTTCGGAATAGTGCACCAATTCTATGATGGCACTTTTTATTTTTTCAACCAGTACACTTTTTTTATCATCCATTAAAACCAAACCTGCCTTTTTCAACCCGGTTTTTAGCTGGTCCAGTTGTTTCGGCTGAACATCGCCAATAATATCAGCTTCACCAATTCTAACGTAAACATATTTCAATCCGAGTTTTTCAAGCTCGGCCTTAACTACCATCTGGCAGCGAATACAGACCATATTTTTTATGAATATTTTCAAAAACCTTATTTAACAGATTCAACCAAAGTTATAAAAGAATAGGTACAAACAAGAGTAAAACAGTCTATTTCTGTTTAATAAACAATTTATTTGTATTATTTTTAACCCTCGAAAAATCAGTTCGTTTAAATTACTAATGATACAATAAATAAAAATTATGAGAACTTCGAAAAACAGGAGAGATTTTCTAAAAATTTCAGGAGCAGGTGCACTTGGAGTGATGGCACTGGGCCCACTTGCCTGCTCACCCGGTGCGGCTGTTGACCGTAAAAGTTATGGCGTTGGCCTGCAACTTTACACCATTCGCGATGCCATGGCTGCCGATGTAAAAGGTTCGTTGCAAAAACTTTCGGACATGGGTTACAAAAACCTGGAACTGGCCGATTATGCCAACGGAAAGTTTTATGGTTTTGCCCCAAAAGAGTTCAAAAAAATGGTAAACGACATGGGTATGGAAATAATAAGCAGCCACACCAGTGTTGAAGCCGAAGGAATTACAACCGAAAGTGCACAAAAAATGGCCGACGACCATGCTGAACTTGGTGTAAAATACTGTGTTCAACCCTGGGTTGAAGAGCAAGACCGCAATGTTGAGTTTTATAAAAGAATGGTTGGTGAGTGGAACGAAGTTGGCCGGATTATGAAAGGTGTAGGTATTCAGTTCGGTTACCACAACCACAACTTCGAATTCGATAACCTCGATGGCGTAGTTCCCTATTACGATATTTTTATGCCTGAAATGGATCCGGATTTAATTACAATGGAAATAGACTTTTACTGGGTAACAAAAGCCGGACAGGATCCCGTGGAAATGTTTAACCGTTATCCGGGAAGATTCCAGCTTTTCCATTTAAAAGATATGTTTACCCAGCAAGCGCCCTATTTCGACATTGTAAAAGACGACATTGCACCGGTTGGAGCCGGAGTAATCGATTTCAAACGGATACTTGCAGCCGCTGATGTAGCAGGCATGAAATACCATTTTGTTGAAGACGATAACCAGGGTAACGGAAAACCTTTCGAAGCACTGGAAACAAGCATCAGTAACCTTACAACCGACATTTTGAAAAACGCCTAAAATCGTTTTTTCAAATTGCATTGCTTTTGTAACAAAGCTTGCCAATCTTTTTAAATAAAAAGATTAAAGCATTAAAAACCTGGCAATTAAATAGCTGCCGGGTTTTTTTATGCGATCGTTACCTAATTAATTTTGTGTGTCCTTCTTCGAACCCAGCAATCTACGTAATAAAACCAATCCGGCAACAAATCCGGAAAATGATACAACCAATAAAATAATTAATAAAGTTTCCATAATAGTTATTTTTAAACTTCTGTATGAAACCCAATTAATCAAATCTTAAACCAGTTTAACCAAATAGCTGGTTTAATGAAAGATAACAAAAGACACTTGGTTTTAACATGGGTTCAATCTGGGACAATATTCCAAATATTAACTGGCAAAGGTGTTTTTTTTTCTGAAAAACTTAGGGATTTTCGTCAAGTTTCAGCCTGCATTTCGAACAAAAGTGAGCATTTTTCTGATCAACATCCTCTATATAAGTACTGGAGCGCATAATACAGTCGGGGGTATAACAATGTGTTAAACCCAAAGTGTGCCCCAACTCATGAACAATTTCCTTCACAAATCGCTCAAATAGAATATCATCATCCTTCTTAAGGCCATACAATTCATTTTTCAGCCGAAAAAGCGAAACTACCCCGGCATTTCCTTTATAAATGGCTTGTCCGATAATGTAGGTTAAAATGGGAATAAACAAATCGACCCGAAAAAGTCCGATTACTTTTCTTAAATCCGTGGCATATTCAGAATGGATAAGATGAATAAGCCGGTTCCCATCGTACTGCCGCCGGGCCGGATCATAATATTTGGACAAATCTGTATATTCCGATTCTATATCGACCGGCATGCCCATAACAGCCTGGACGGCAGTTGCAATTTTTTGAAGGAAATTTTTATCGAACTGCCCAAATGATATGAGTAAAATACGCTGTTTATCCAATTTAAAAAATTTAAAATAATCCTGTTCCTTCTAACAGTAAAAACTTTAATTGCCTGATTAAAAACCTGAAAGAAACTATTTTCCCTTATTTTTTCTCAGGTTGTATTTTTTAATTTTGTTGTAAAGTGTAACACGGTCAACTTTTAGCAATTTGGCCGAACGGCTGATGTTCCAGTCCAGTTTATTTAGTGTTTGAAGAATATGGTTTTTTTCCAGTTCCTGCAGGGAATCTGCTGAATTCCCCGGAGTTGCCGTTCCAATGGGCAAGTCTTTCAGCCTGATTTCTTTTCCGTTTCCAACAACAATTGCCCGTTCAATCATGTTTTCCAGCTCACGCACATTCCCGGGAAAATCGTATTGTTCCAGCCTTTTCAGCGCGGCAGGTTCAATGGAAATGAGATCGCGGCTCATGGTATTGCAGTATTTTTGAATAAAATAATCTACCAGCAGCGGAATATCACCAACCCGCTCACGTAGTGGCGGAATAGAAATGTTCACCACATTCAGCCGGTAATAAAGGTCTTCGCGAAACATTCCTTCATCCACCATTTTTTTCAAATCGCGGTTGGTGGCACAAATCACCCTGAAATCGGATTGGATTTCCTTGTTTCCGCCTACTCGCACAAATTTTTTCGATTCGAGAACACGAAGCAGTTCAATTTGCATTTTCCCTGAAATGGTAGCAATTTCATCCAGGAAAATAGTTCCTCCATCGGCAATTTCAAAGCGTCCTTTCCGGTTAAACATGGCACCGGTAAATGCTCCTTTTTCATGGCCAAAAAGTTCGCTTTCGAGCAAATCTTCTGATAAAGCCCCGCAATGCACGGTAACCAGCGGGAAAAACTTTCGCGATGAATTGGAATGAATGGCCCTTGCAATCAGCTCTTTTCCGGTTCCGCTTTCACCTGTTATTATTACAGAAGAATTTGATTGTGAAACACTTTCAACATCTTTCAAAACTTTCATCATTGCCGGACTGGTGCCCACAATATCTTCAATGTTTTCGAGCGAAACAATACGATTTTTTAAGGTCTCATTTTCCAATTTCATTTCAACCTGTTTGGCCGCATTGCGAATTAAATGGGAAAGGTCATCCGGATCGAATGGTTTGGTAATGTAATCAAATGCGCCATCTTTTAGTGCCTGAACAGCAGTTTCAACCGAAGCGAACGCTGTCATAATTATTACAATGGCTTCAGGATTCAGAGCCCTTATGCGCCGGTGCATTTCCATTCCATCCATCCCGGGCATTTTTATATCGGCCAGAATAATATCAAAGTGCCCGGCTTCCAGAATCGCGAGGGCTTCCTTGGCATTTTCGGCACATTCCACCTTAAACCCATCTTCAATAAACCAGTTGTATAGCGAGTCCCTTACCGATTCTTCGTCGTCAACAATTAATAATGAAACGTTATTTGCCATTTTTAATAATTTTAGTTTTTAACCAATGGAAAAATTACTGACATGGTTGTTCCTTTTCCCGGTTCCGATTCCACATCTACCCTGCCCTTGTGGCTTTGAACAATGCCGTGCACAATGGCAAGTCCCAGACCTATTCCGCTGGCCTGACGTTTGGCAGAAAAAAATGGTTGGAAAATATGTTGGATATCCTGAGGCGGAATTCCCACACCATTATCAATAATATCCAATTTTATATGTTCCCCGTCGGAGTTACTGGTTTTCATCAATATTTCACCGTTTTCAGTAACCGCTTCCGAAGCATTAACAAGCAGGGCCACACACACTTGTTTTATCTGGTTTTCGTTGCATGAAACCAAATCTTGAGTTGCCCCAAAATCAGTATAAAAATGAATATTTGCCATTTTCATCTGGTGCTCAATTAAATCATACGTTTCTTTAAATACCTGATGAAGATGGGTATCTTTGAAATCCTCCTGCCCTTTTCTTGAAAAATCCATCAGACCTTTTACAATTTCACCACACCGTTTGGTTTCCTTTTCAATTACAACCAAATGTTTGAGCAGCGATCCGGAAAGTTCTTCATCCAGTTCCATCCGGTTTATTTTTTTTGAAACCAGTTTAGTATAAGTTAAAATACTCGATAAAGGATTGTTTAACTCGTGGGCAACCGAAGACGACAGTTTTCCAAGTGAAGCAATCCGCTCAATATGAATAAGTTCATTCTGAATTTCAGAGAGTTCCTCTGATTTCTTCTGTACTTTATATTCCAGTTGGTGCGACCAGTTTTCCAATTCTTTATTTGCTGAGTCAAGATTATCAAGCATGTTATTGAATGCCATAGAAACCATTTTCATATCGTCGAGCAGATTGGGTTTTATTTCCAACCTGCGATTCCGGTCACCACGGGCAACAGCTTCGCTGGCCGTAATAAGTGCTGTAAGTGGCCTTTTAATTTTATTATTGGTGAAAAAAATCAGAAATAAAACAAGAATAAATGTGGTTAATGCAGCGAGCAGAAAAAATTCTGTTGATGATTGTGAAACAGCGGTATCGAGTTGATCGAGTGGAACTTTAATAATAAGAGAACCAAGCACTTCCTCCTCGGCACTGTGAAAATGACAGGCAGCAGTATAACATGAAGTCTCATTAAGAATAGGAGTACGAATCAGCAGTTGCCTGTGCCCTTCATTTGTACTACTCATGCTGCATGCACTGTGATAATCAATTATGGTATAGGCTTTTTCGTTTGCAGGGAACATGGCACTAAAATCAGTATGGCAACTGATACAATCCGGATCGCTTGTTCTAACAGTATCGGCAAAAAGAGAGGAATAAACCAGTTCATTCTCGTGGTCGTAAAGGTTTACTTCATCTACACCGGAAATGGTATTAATAATATCCAGGGTACTGTGTAAGGCCGCATCGTCGTTTTTTAGCATGGAATAGTAAAGCGAACCTTCAATAATGGAACCTATGTCATTTCCACGTTGCCGGATAACTTTATCCAAATACTCACCATAAACCGAGTTAAAAATTGCACCGAAAGCAATAAAAAGGAAAAAGGATAAAATTGCTATAATGTACACCACCCGCGAGTATATGGATGATTTAAACCGTAAATATTTATAACTAAATGCTTTAATTTTACCTTTTTTATCCGGTTTCTCAGGTTGTTCCATTTTGGTTTTGTTTTCTTAAACCAGTGAATAAAAATTCAACAGTTGATATTTGGCCGCAAATTACAAAAAGAACTTCTTTTATAAATGGTTATGGAACAATCTTTAAAACATATTTATGAAAAATCAACCGCCTGTTAATTTCAGAGCATTGTGTAATATTTCAACATTGATTTCTTTCGTTTTCGGCATAATTTCACCATCAATCTGGAATTCCTGCAATTTTGGCAAGGTAATTAATGCCTCTGAAACTGAATATATTTTTACATATTTCATTTTATGCAGGTGGCCTGAAAATGCGGAATATATGAAGGTAAATACAAACCACCAGGGATATGGTCTGATGATTACAATTTCAAATTTCCCATCGTTCAGTTTTCCGGTTGGATTAATAATAGCTCCTGTTCCAAAGCATTTTGCGTTGGCAATTACAAGCATTTCTGCTTTCATTTTTCGACGGCGGTGTTCCGGTAATTTAATATAAAAAGAAAAATAGGTTTTCCCTTCAAACAGCTCTTTTAAAAGTTGTTTGCCATACCCCAGCAATCCTTTTGATCCTTCCTCTTCAAACCGTTTCACAATGCGTGCATTCAGGCCAATGTCGCCCAAATGAAGACAATGATACTTTTTATTGATTCGTATTACATCAATAGAATAATCCCGGCCACTCAAATTTTTTTTCAATGCCGCTTCGAAGTTTTCAGGAATGTTGAGGTTGTAGGCCAGTCCGTTGGCTGAACCTGTGGGAATAATTCCCAGCTTAATTTCACTGTTAACGAGCAGGGATGCTACCATATTTATTGTTCCATCTCCACCAACAGCAATAACTGTTTCTGGCTTAAAATTTTCTATCAGAAGGCTGATTTTTCCAGAATCATTTTCACCGGTAGTCCGGTAAACTTTATATTCAAAATCATACTCCTCTGAAAACCTTGACAAAACAGCATTGGTATCCTGCCTTTGTCCCCAGCCCGATTTGGGATTAATAATGAATAAAGTCCGGTTTTTTAAATTGTTTTTCAATAGTTATTTTATAATATGGTATAAAAATATACAAAAATCAGGCTTGTTTCAAGTTGAACTCAAGCGATGTATTTTTATCCAGAATTCTGCTTTTCCCCTGAACATTCAACTTAATAGGTTCACCCCATCCGTTTTCGAAATCAATCAAAATTTTTTCCTGTGTAACCCTGAGTTTAATCCAGTGACTTCGGTATCGAATTTGAAATTTAACTTCGTTCATTTCCTGCGGAATTCGTGGATTGAGCCATAAAACATCATCCCTGATTTCCAATCCTGTATAACACCGCTGAATAATATCGAGGGTACCAGCCATTGCGCCCAGGTGGATTCCTTCGGGAGTTGTTCCACCCTGCACATCCTCAAAATCACTCATCAGCGCTTCTCTGAAAACATTCCAGGAGCGCTTTCTATCAGACCGGGCAAGTACCCACGAATGAATAACCTGACTTAATGTAGAACCATGAGACGTAACTTTTTCATAGTATTCTATGTTTTTCGGAATATAATCAGGCTTAAAATCGTACCCCAACTGGTTAAATTTTTCCACCAGTTCATCAGAAGAAAAAAGGTAAAACAACATCATTACATCGGCCTGTTTGCTGGCTCTGTAATTGTTTGCTGAATCGCCCTCTTTTTCAAGAATCCGGTCAAGACGAAGTTCCTCACCATATTTCTTATGGTATTTTTCCCAATTAAGTTCCTGCAGTTTGTCAAAACCGTCAAACTGCAGAATAATGCCATTTTTTTGAAGAGGAATATACATCTTTCCTGCAATGTCCTTCCAATGTTCCACATCATGGCTGTTTAATCCTACTCTTTGGGCAAGTCTGTCAAAATGCTCTCCTTTAAATATTTCCAGTATATTTAATGCACACTGAATGGTCCAAACAGCCATAAAATTGGTATAGGCATTATTATTTAATCCGGGTTTCTCTTTATCAGGATAGTGCGTATGATATTCGTCGGGGCCCATGATTCCATTAATTTCGTACCGTTCTTTTTCAGTATTAAATTTGGCAATTTCAGACCAAAACAAAGCAGTATCCAGAATGAGTTCAGCACCAAATGCGGCCAAGTAATCAATATCGTTGGTGGTCTGGTAATATTGCCACACATTATATGGAATGGCAGCATTAATGTGACGCTGCAGATGGGATTTATCCGGAATCCACCTTCCTGATTTCGGGTTCAGATGCATAACCTGCGTTTCTTCCCTGCCATTGCTACCACTTTGCCAGGGAAACATGGCACCCCTGTATCCGTTATCCCGTGCTGCTTTTCGCGCCTGTGGCAAACGGTGGTAGCGATACATTAACAGCGACCGCGCGAGTTGCGGAAGATGAAAATTGATATAGGGGAAAATATACAATTCATCCCAAAAAATGTGACCACGGTATGCCTCACCGTGCCATCCTCGTGATGGAACACCAACATCGAGTCCAATGCTGTTTTCGGATATAGTTTGGTGCAGATGAAAAACATGAAGCCTCAAAATCATCATCTCATTGTTTTTACTCTTTACATCTAAATTAATAAGGTTCCATATATTGGCCCATGTTTTCCGGTGTTTTTGAAAAATATGGTAAAAGGAATCGAGCCTGCCCAGTTTTTCCCTGGCCTCGGTTAATGGATCGCTTACGGCTAAATCTTTTGAGGTATAAACTGAAACCATTTTTTCTACGCGGGCAGTGGTGTTTTGCCTACATTCGATTTTTAAATCCTGAAAAACAGCTTTTTCTGAATAATGAAATTCAGGATTTAATTCAAGTTCCTTTTCGTCTAAAAAAACAGACAGAGAAGCAGCCTGAGTCATCCGGATTTTGGATTGTTTGGTCTGGCTGGTCAAAAAAATTCCATAATTACCCAGATTCCCCGTTTCCAAAATATCGAGATGCTGGCTGTTTAATTCGCTGTACCGCTCCACCCCGCAGTTCTTAATATCGCCGTCAATTCCAGATCGGATAGTAATTTCATCGGTCCAGTTTTCGGGAACCAACTCCCATTGAATGGCAGCCACATGCGGATCGGCCATGCTCACAATTCTGCGGCTTACAAATGATGTTTCACGAAATTTTTCATCGCGAAACCTCATTTTTCGCTTCAAAATACCTTCTTCCAAATTAAGGGTAACAGTGTACTCAAGCAGTTCGGTTTTGGTAAAATCGAACCAATCGGAATCACCAATTTTAAAAGTCAGGTAAATCCAGTTGGGCCAGTTAACCAAATCTTCGTTTTCAATTTTTTTCGCCTTAATTTCGGAAACAGCCCGGTTATAGCCGCCGGCAAGGTAGGTACCCGGGTAGTTGTACCCATTGGCTTTTTGCTCTTCAAGTGCCCCGCGTGCGGCAAAATAACCATTTCCGAGAGTACACAAAGCTTCGCGCAGCGGGTGTTCCTTTTCATCCCATCCAGTGTAAACAATATTCCAGTTATCCATTATTTTTTTTTGATTTTCGGTTACTTTATTCATATTTAGCGGAACAGCCATTCATAATTTTCTCACATCCAGAAAAGTACCACTTTCATAATTTTTTGCTGCTTCGGCAGCTTTTGCAAAATTTCGGGCGGCCTCAGCAGGGGTTGGCATTTTCCCAGCCTTTTTAGTTTCTTTCAGCCGTTCAACTACCGGAAATTTGCTGTCTTCTTTTAACGAAAAAATGTATTCCTGCATTCCGGTGTCCACAAGGCCGGGAGCCAAAGCGCAAAAATGTGTATCGGTAAATTCCCTGGCATACAAACTTATAAGCATATTCAATGTAGCTTTCGAAAGTGAATAAGCATTCCATCCGCGTGCACCGCTCACTGCAGCTCCGGATGAAACCGCCACAACCTGCCTGATTTCTTCCACTTCGTGAAACAGGGTTTCAATCAGAATCTTGTTTGCCCAAACGTTTACATCCATCACTTGCTTAATTTCGTGAAGGCTGGTATTTTTTAAGTCTTTAATTTCATTCAGAACACCAGCATTCAAAATCACCAAATCGAGAACCCGAGTGTCTTTCAGAAAAGAAATAAGATTGGTTTCCACTTCGCTAAACCGGGTAATATCCTGAACCAGAAAATGAAAACCGGAAAAGTTGTTCAACTCTTCGTTCATCTTCCGGCTGATACCGTAAACCTGGTGATCTGCTTCCAAATAATATTTTGCCAGTGCAAAGCCCAATCCTGAACTTGTTCCGGAAATAAATACATTCATTCTTTTTGCATTTAAAATTCTGTAAAAAATATAAGAAATAATTGCGCCAAAGGCAAATAAATTGAATATCAAACTTATAGATTTTAAACATGAGGAAATATTTCCATAACATGTGGAACAATACCGCAATCCTGATATTTTTTTAAAATTGGCATTTTCTTTATATTTACCATTACTGATTATCGAATGAAGAAAAAGAAACCCAGTATTTTTCCACTGGAATTGAAAAAGGTGACATGAAATATTTTAAACCATTTTTAAAAGGAATTAAAAAGCCGTTTAAAATTCTGAAGGTATTTTTAAAGCAGAAAGCAGGCTGGCTGGATACACCTAAAATTCTTCCCTACAAAGGATATGGAAACGAAACCGACGTTTTTATACAAGGGATGGTTATTGAGGACAAGGGATTAACAAAACCCAAGGACAAACATCGGTTCTGGACCAACTTGCTG
>JAZBNQ010000285.1:0-7312 GCA_036350775.1 Mariniphaga sp. | reverse complement strand
AGCACACTTTTTTCCAGCGCCAGCTCCCAGGTTTTTGCGGTCTTTTGGCGCAATTCCTCATCCTGAATCCAATTCAGCTCCGGCCATAGTTCATACACATTTTCCATAATTCCGGTTATTTGAGTTTTGAAATGATGGCATCTGTCATCTGTTGTGTGGAAGCCGCGCCTTTTTGCAACACATCCGAACTTCCCGGCAGTTTTTTCATGTCGTAGGTCTGCACTTTTCCTTCGAGTATTACTTCGGCAATGGCTTGCCTGATTTTTTGCGCTGTTTGCTGTTCCTCCAGATGGTCGAGCATCATGCAAGCCGATTCAATCATGGCTACCGGATTGACGATGGAAACCGGATAATCAGCATACTTGGGTGCCGAACCGTGTGTGGGTTCGAATACGCCAATGCCCGAGTCGGGATTAATTTGCGCCGAACAGGCAAAACCCAGTCCGCCGATAAGTCCGGCAAACGCATCGGAAACAATGTCGCCAAACATGTTGCCGGCTACAATCACACCGTAATCCTCCGGATTTTTGGTGAGCCACATCATTTGTGCATCGATGTTGGTGTTCCAGAGTTCGATTTCAGGAAATTCGCTTTTCTGCATCTCGCGCGCCATTTTATACATCATGCCCGAAGTTTCGCGAATGACGTTGGGTTTCTCGCACAATGTAACCGACCGGTAATTGTACTTGCGGGCATGAGAAAACGCAGCATGCAAAATGCGCTGCGTGGCTTTTTTCGTGAAAATGCGGGTGGAAACCGAAAGTTCTTCCACGGGAACATTACCAAAATTCTTTACAAACTTCGGATGTGTCATCAGCGCTTCATATACTTTTGCCGGCGGATTGCTCCATTCCACACCACCGTACAATCCTTCGGTGTTTTGCCTGAAAATGGCTACATCCACCAGCGGTTCTTCAACCGTACCATTTGCCCCGCGCCGGATAAAATTGAGCGGATTCCCCTTGTAGGAACGGCAGGGACGCAGACAGATATCCAAATTAAAATGCTGCCGTAACCCCACAATCGGACTGAAATAGACCAGCCCCTTTTCTTTCAGTTCCGGCGCCAGTTCGTTAAAAGCTTCATCCTTGGGTTTGGAGGTGATGGCGCCAAACAGGGCGGTTTTGTGTTTTTCGATAAGCTGAATGGTGCGCTCCGGAAGCGGATTTCCCTCTTTGCACCAAAATTCCCAGCCGATATCGCCTTCCACATATTCGGCTTCGAAACCGGCGGCATTCAGCACGCGGATAGCCTCTTCCAAAACAATTTTCCCGATGCCGTCGCCGGGAAGTTTTACAATGGTTCGTTTCATACTTTATTGGTTTTTAGTTTTTTACATTTTTGTTTTCATTCAACCCCTTCAGGGTTGTTTCGTCATTCTATTTTGGTTCCACGGGTCTTTCCCGTGGCTATTGTTGTTAAAACCTTTCAGGTTTTGTTTTAATACGTAAAGTTCGGTGTAAAAGGAACGTCGCCCCGGAAAATATGGAATACAAGATAATTCGCTATGAAAGGACAGATTAAGCTGGGCTTTCAGCCCGAAGAATCTCCCAATACACTTTATCCCAAGGCGTTGCCTTTGGGTTGAAATCAATTGTCCCTTTAGGACGAAAATCCAATTCCCTATAAAAATCAAAAAAATCATACTTCCGGTTTTACCTGGCGGATGGCGTCGATAACGGTGCCGTCAGGCCATTTTACAATGCCGATGAGTTTGTCGGTGAACTGCGGCTTTTGCGGTTTGCCGCAAATGCGTTCAGCTTCCTCTTTTAGTTCATCAATCGATTTTAAGGGAAGATTTGCCGCCTTCGCCTTTTCAATTAAATCGGTGCGCAGCGGATTGATGGCAATGCCACGCTCGGTTACAATCACGTCAATCAGTTCACCCGGACCGCAAAGGGTTGTCACTTCGTCCACAATTACGGGAATGCGGTCGCGGAACAGCGGGATTGGCAGAATCACATTTTTGGCATGCAGGCAGTTTTGCCAACCGCCAATTCCGTGCAGCAGGTAGCCGTCGGAGTGCGTCACCACGTTCGCGTTAAAGTTCACATCCACCTCGGTAGCGCCCAGTGTTACCAAATCAATCATCGAAGTAAGGTTTCCCTTTGAATGGTAGTTATAGGCATTGAACACCGAAAAATTGTGGTGCAGCGGATTTTGGCGCATGGACTCGATGGCGGCAGTGTCGAACAGCTGGCCTTCCAGAATTTTCTCCGCCGTTCCCTCCTGCAACATCTGCACGCTGTATTTGGTGCTTCCGCCAAAACTTACAGCGGCTTTCCAGTTCTTTTCCTTTAACATTTGGTGCACAAACACGCCAAATGCCAGCGAAATACTTCCGGCGCCCGACTGAATAATGCAACGGTCATGCAAAATTCCGGTTTCGAGACAGAAGCGGGCGGTGAGTTCGGCAATTTTCAGGCGGTCGGGACTGCGGGTGATTTGTGTGGTGCCAGAAACAATTTTTTCAGGAATACCAATTTTATCCACCACCACCACGTAATCCACAAAATTCCCTGCAAGCTGAATGGGCAGGCACGGAAAATCCACCAGGTTGTCGGTTACCATAATCACTTTTTCAGCGTATTGCACATCCATTTCAGCAAAACCAAGCACACCGCAGGCCGAGGGACCGTAAAGCGCATTGGCATTGCCAAAACTATCGCACGACGGGGCGGCAATCACGGCAATGTCGATTTTTACTTCGCCATCCTGAATGGCTTGCACGCGGCCTCCATGAGAGCGCAGTACCGCTGTTCCGCGCATTTTTCCTTCGGAAGCTAACCGGCCAAGCGGGCCGTTCAAACTGCCTTCGATGTGGTGAATGGTGCCGTCTTCGAGATACTTAATCAGCGGACTGTTGCAAGGAAATGAAGCCGACGGAAACCAGCGCAAATCTTTTACGCCCAACTCGTTGGCTATATCGAAAATCTGGTTGGAAACCAAATCGCCGTCGCGGAAATGATGGTGGGTGGAAATGGTCATTCCGTCTTCAAGTCCGGCTTTTTGCAAGGCTTCTTTTAATGACTCCACCACTTTGTTTCCGTCTTTGGGAAAATCGACAAATGACGGAATGGTTGGCGCATGTTTTTTGCCCTGAACACGGTATTTACCAACGCCCTGAAACGGAATGACTTCCTCGCCATTCACCTCCCTGGGAACTAATCTTCCGGCAGCATTTTTAACCCAGTTCGTTTCCATAACTTTCCATCCAGTTTTGGTTTAACAATCCGAAAACTATTGCATTTTCAATGGTTTTCTGCGCCCGTTTTACCACCGGTAAGTCCACCATTTTTGCATCGACAGCCACTACACCCAACCCATGCTTTTCAGCTTCCTGATAGACAAAAACTATCTTTTTCGCTTTTTCAATCTCTTTTTCCGAAGGAGAAAAACTTTCATTCACGATTTTTATTTGTCCGGGATGAATGCATCCCAACCCTTCAAAACCGAGTGCTTTTGAATTTTGAGCTGTTTTTGAAAGCGCTTCTATATCTTCAAAACCGGAGAAAACCGAATCGAGCGGTTGAATTCCTGCTGCACGCGCCGCATTAATGACCCGGCTCCGGGCGAAAAATGATTCGTTTCCGGCTTCGGTTCGTTGTGCGCCAATATCGGTGGTGTAATCTTCCAAACCGATAGCCATGGCCACCACATTTTCGGAAGAAACCGCAATTTCGAAGGCATTTTCCACCCCCAGTGCACTTTCAATAATCGGAATAAGATGAACAGCTCCGGCTTTTCCTTTAATTTTCTGAATGTGCTGCTCCACAAACAAAACATCGTCGGGCGATTCGCACTTGGGAATTACAACAGTGTGAACGCCATAGGGAACAACGAACTTCAAATCTTTCAATCCTTCCGGGACCTGGTTGATCCGCACCATTTTTTCAGCACCGTAAAAATTTACCCGGCAAAGTGCATTCCGAACCAGAATCGCCGCTTCTGTTTTTTTGGACGGATGAACGCTATCTTCCAAATCGAGAATAATGGCGTCGCTGCCATAGATTCCGGCGTTAATCATCATTTTCGGATTATTCCCGGGAATGTACAAGCGGGTGCGCCGGAAACGGTCAGGTTGAACTTCGTAATCATTTTCGGGTATTCTCTCCAGCAAATACATTTTGTCGGTTTGAAGATATTGCTGAATGGTGGCTTCCAAACGGGCAGCAATCACAAACGGAAGTGCACCTGAGTCCTCCACTTCAACCCGAACATTTTCGACGCCGAAAAAACCGAGCACATTCAAACACAATTCCTCGATGGATTTTCCGTAAAGCGTTTTTACTTTGCTTTTAAGTAAAATCTGATTACCCGCGTCCGGGTTGTCACTTAATTCTATGTAACAATCGGAACGAACGGTGTCACCCTTATTTCCGGATGAAACTTTCATAATAAAAAGGTTAAAATGTTGATATTGGTTTTTCTAAAAACAGAATTCAACTACAACAGAGAAAAGAACTGAAAAAGTGGCTGAAGACGCAACATACTGCGAACGCAGCTAATGTGAAGCGTTGTTGTCATCGAGGCATTCGGGCAACCCGACGTAAAAAAATACCGGACATTGAAATGACTGTACCATGGGCACAAGTTACAAAATGTTAAATGGTATTCTTCAATCGGAATGAATGTTTTATAACAACAAAATGAGTTTTTGTTTGAATTTCCATCAAAATTCCATTCAACAGATTTTACTATTGTCAAAACATTTGGGTGAAAATGGCAAACCGTTTCAAAAAAATCACGATTTTTACATTTTAACGCTAAACAAAAACTTTAACAAAATGAAAAAAAAACTTTTAAAAGCAATGTATCTGGCACAAAAAGGCGACTGGAATGCTGCGCACGAAATAGTTAAGGACATGGACAACGAATATGCCTGGTGGGTTCATGCGCATCTTCACCGGAAAGAAGCGGATCTTAACAATGCAGCTTACTGGTACTTAAGGTCTCAAAAAACCATGCCAAAATATAGTCTGGCGCAGGAATGGCAGGAGATTTTCGACTTTTTATCTGAAACCGAAACGTCACTTCAGTAATAATTAACTTAGGATTTAATAAGGTTTTTAAAATGGAGGCATCAAAAAAAATATACATCTTCCTGGTGATTGTCACCCTTGTAGTGGTTCTCATTTATGCCCAGGGAATAATCATTCCTTTCATTCTGGCTATTTTATTTTGGTTCATGATTCGGATAATTAAAAAACTTTTAAAAAAAGTGCGATATGTAAAAAGCTGGCCTGATTGGCTGCTTACTTCTATTTCTTCACTGGTATTGCTAAGTTTTTTGTTTTTAACGGTGGAGATGATTAGTATTAATATTAGTCAATTATCCAATACACTTCCCGTTTATGAGGAAAACATCAATAAAGTTACCCAATCAATAAAAAACAGTTTTGACATTGATTTTTCAGGAATGATGAGTGATTTTACCAAGGACTTGAATTTTGGCGAAATCCTCTCCAAAATATTTTCAACACTAACAAGTTTGTTTGGCGATGCAGCCATGGTTCTTATTTACCTTATTTTTCTGCTTATTGAAGAATCAACATTTCCACACAAGTTGAAAGCGATGTACCCGGAGTCCAGGAAACATGAAAAGATGCGCGACCTGGTAAAAAAAATTGATCGTTCGGTTAGTAACTATATTGCATTAAAAACACTTGTGAGCTTGCTTACAGGAATTCTGAGTTACTTTGTTCTGCTCCTTATCGGTGTTGATGCGCCTGCTTTCTGGGCATTTCTCATTTTTGTGCTTAACTTTATTCCCACTATTGGTTCACTTATTGCCACACTTTTCCCAACGGTTTTCGCACTTTTACAGTTTGGCGAAATTACACCGGGAATCCTGGTATTGGTGATTGTTGGTACCATTCAACTTTTAGTTGGAAATTTTTTAGAGCCCCGGCTCATGGGTAATTCACTCAATATTAGTCCATTGGTAGTACTACTCACACTAACTTTGTGGGGATTATTATGGGGAATTCCGGGAATGCTGCTCAGTGTGCCGATTACTGTTATTCTCATTATAATTATGTCGGAATTTGAAGAAACCAAACCCATTGCTATTTTGCTTAGCAGAAATGGTAATTTGGGTGAAAAAAATAAATCAGATGGATAATTCAAATTTAATCTGCAAAAAATCATTTTTTTTAAACTACACATTTAGCTTAAAACTTTTATTTTTTACCACACTCATTTTTGCCAGTAGTTTTCTGAAGTCTCAAACTGTTGGAATACCGGAAAATGAGACAGAATATGCAACAGTAGAAAATATCAACTACCGTTCTTTAGTCGAATCAGCAAACGATGAATACATGGAAGAACGGTGCAAACTGGATATTTACTATCCCGTTAAAGAAAAAGGTTTTACCACAGTAATTTGGTTTCATGGGGGTGGTTTAAACAGCGGAAATAAATTCATTCCTGAAAAATTAAAAGAAAAAGGCATTGCAGTGGTGGCTGTAAATTACCGGCTGAACCCGAAGGTAAAAAACCCGGCTTACATTGAAGATGCCGCTGCAGCAGTAGCCTGGACATTCAACAACATGAAAAAATTCGGTGGAGATATTTCAAAGATAGTTGTTTCAGGACATTCAGCCGGCGGCTATTTGGCCAGCATGGTTGGGCTTGACAAAAAATGGCTGGCAGAATTTGGTATTGATGCCAACCAGATTGCCATGCTTGTGCCTTTCAGCGGCCATACCATTACCCATTTTACAATTCGAAAAGAACGCGGGATTGCTGGCACGCAGCCTTTAGTTGACGAATTTGCCCCGCTTTATCATGTTCGGGCCGATGCTCCGCCACTGGTTTTAATTACCGGCGACCGCAACCTGGAAATTTTGGGACGCTATGAAGAAAATGCCTACCTCTGGCGCATGATGAAAGTGGCAGGCCACAAAAAAACCAAATTGTATGAACTGGATAGTTTTGACCACGGAGGAATGGCCTCCCCTGCTTATGAAATTCTTTTAAACGAAATAAAAACACTGGCTAAATGAGATTACTGATTCTTGCTTTTTTACTTTCCCCGCTGTTTGTTCATGCACAAAAGCAAATGATGTTTGGCGATACTTCCCGAAAAGGAGTTCCGTTTTCCAAAGATCCACACGTTATTAAATTCGATAACCGGTATTTGATGTATTTTTCAATACCTCCTTTTGCCGATGAATCCAATCCAATTAAAGGATGGAATATTGGCATTGCAGAAAGTACCGATTTAATTCACTGGGAAAAAATTGGTGAAATCAATCCGGCAGGTGATTATGAAAGTAAAGGGCTCTGTGCTCCCTGCGCACTGGTTATT
>JAZBNQ010000284.1:0-2252 GCA_036350775.1 Mariniphaga sp. | reverse complement strand
GAACCGGAAACTGATCCGATGATTCACATGGCTTTTCCGGGTGGCATTGAAGATTTAAAGGAATATGTGCTGGAACTGAAAGGTTTTAAAGACCACTGGGTAAAAAATATCAACGATGAAAAAGATACCCGATGGGAATATACTTACCATGGAAGAATCAAAAATTACGGTGTATGGAAAGAACTTCAGAATGGCGAATCGCTGGAAGTTGGCCCGTTTAAAATCGACCAGATTGAAAGTGTAATCAATAAATTATCGGCACAACCCTTTACCCGCCAGGCACAAATGATTACCTGGATGCCCAACCTGGATAACGAATGTTATGATCCACCGTGTTTGCAGTCGCTGTGGTACCGCATTCTGGAAGACGAAGAAGGCATTTACTGGCTGAACTGCAACATCCGGTTTCGCAGCAACGATGCCTGGGGCGCCAGTTTTATGAATATGTTCGGATTTATTCAGTTTAACAAAGAGGTGATTGCTGCCGGAGTGGCTGAGAAAACAGGCAAAACGGTAAAACTGGGAAGATTAAACTGGCAGGCCGATTCGTACCATATTTACGGGAAAGACATTCAGGCCGCCAAGGAGCGCCTTTTCGATCGGGTAGCCGACATGCCGTTTGAAGAACGAACCATGCCGTTTAACGACCCCTTTATTCGTGAAATGTATGAAGCTGCTGAGCCTGCAATTATTCAGAAAATTAAAGTGTTTGATGAGCGGCATTAATAGTTTGAAGTAGCAGTTTCAGTTGTCAGTTTCAACGATTGTTTGAATTTGGTTTGGTGATTCAGTGTTCAGATAAAATTATTTTTATCGTTTGCGATGATTCACCTGTTATAAGATTTAAAAAATAGAGGCCGGGCTTAAGGCTGCTCCCATTAAATTGCAGATTAAACTTCCCCTGTGGCTGAATCTGATTTACAAGATTCACTATTTCATTACCAGGAACATTGTACATTTTTAATGAAACAAATCCCGAAAATTTTACTGAGTAAGAAATCGTAATATTTTCAGTAAACGGATTCGGCCAGGCGTTTAGAAATTCAATGTTGGATTTTTCAAAATCAGTAATTCCGGTAGCAGTTTCGGTCTTAAACGACCAGGTTTCGCTCCAATCGCTTTCGCCGGCAAGGTTTACTGCCTGCACACGCCAATAGTAAGACTGGTTGGGCAGGTTATCCATTGTAAACGAATTAGCAGTTAAAAGCGTATCGAGTAAAAAAGCAGTAAAAAGCGGACTTGCGGAAACCTGCAAACGATATTTTTCAGCAGAGGTTGCTGTTTGCCACAAAAACTGCGCAGGGAGAACCGAAAGAACCGACTGAACGGCAGGAGCTGAAAGCTGAACAATTGCAGGTTTTGCAATAATTGAATTAAAATCGAGCAGCAGTTTTCCACCGGTTGACTCATTCAGAATATCGTATTTCAGAATATCTTCTATGGTTTCGTGATCCCACGCGTTGTTATTGATAAACAGGGTGTCGGGAGTTACAGCATTCATACTGATTCGCATATCGTAGTATCCATTGCCCCGGATAATATTCCTGCCAATTCCGTTGTACCTGCCGCCACCCAAATCAACCGAACTCAAAACCCAAATTCCGGTGCTGTCGTTATTGGTTATGGTGTTTTCTGAGATTGGGCCGCGTAAGCCGGCAAGTACCATACCATGCCCGGTACAGTTGGTTATGGTATTGTTTTTTACCTCTTCAAATCCTTTGCTGAAAAATCCCCAATGCGAACCGGTAATGGTATTGTTTTCAAAAAGCACTGCACCCGATCTGCTGCTGTACCCGATTTTCCCACCTGTTATTGTATTTCGGGTTACCACACCGTAACCTGCATCTGTTAATATTCCATATGTTGCCTGTTTTTCAACGGAAATGATGTTGTCGATTACATGTGTTGGTGGCCCGGAAATGAGTTGCATTCCGGATGCCGGTCCTTTGCAGGTTATTTTATTGCCCCTGATTGTTGCCGAACTCGATCTTATACTAATGGCAAAGTCTTCCTCCTGATCGCCAGAGGGTTCAAAAAAAATGGTGTTGTTTTCAATAAACTGGTCTTCTACCATACAGGAAGGATCTTCACAATCCCAGTTAAAAGCGGTTCCGCCGCTACTGTCTGAAATACGACCGTTTATTATTGTATTGTTCGAAATGGTAGTCCAGCAGCCGCCACTTGCATCTATTATTCCACTTTGTAAAATGTTATTATCAACCAGGTAAGTGTATCCGCCGCCCGAACTAATT
>JAZBNQ010000283.1:0-22868 GCA_036350775.1 Mariniphaga sp. | reverse complement strand
TAGGCTGGGGTGGCCGCCAACGCAGGGTTACCGGCGACCAGTACGATTTGTTCAGTATAGAATATGAATACGAAAACGGGTTGCGAACGCATTGTGCCGCCCGCCAGATAAACGGCTGCACCAACAAAAAGGTGGAGCAGATTAACGGCACAGAAGGTTATGCCAACGCAGCAGGAAAAATTTATGACTGGAAAGGCAATTTGATTTGGGAATATCCTTACCCGGAGGAGGGCGACACGGAATCGGAATGGAAAGTGACCAATCCTTTTGTTCAGGAACACATTAATTTGGTAAATGCAATTCGTACCGGAAATCCCATCAGTGATGCCGAGGCGCAGGTGAATTCCACACTAATAACCATTATGGGACGAATTTCGGCATACACTGGAAAAGATGTTACCTGGGAAGAAATGATGAATTCTGATTTGTACCTGGGGCCAAAAACCTATGCGTTTGGACCGGTTCCGGGAATTGAGGAGGAAATACCAAAGGCGGGTGTTCCCAATACTGCGGGGTAGTTTAGAGTTTCGAGTTTAAAGTTCAAGGTTTCAGGTTTCAGGTAGGTATATTCAGATTAAAAAATTAATAAAGATGAAAAAAGTCGTATTTACCATGTTTTCAGTTTTTTTCCTGTTTTTGATGAATGTGAATGCCCAGGATTTAGTGGCGACTTTTGGCAGGGAAGTACCCTGGAAAAATGTGGTTGAAGCCGGCGATGTTGGAGGAGAATCCGTAAAATGGTTTCAGGTGAATACCGAACCGGAAACGTGGCGGGTGGAAGATGATTTGCTGATTTGTACCGGGCTGCCTATTGGCGTTATCCGAAGTGAAAAAGAGTACGAAAATTTTGTGATGCACATTGAGTGGCGGCACATGGAGGCCGGCGGAAATTCGGGCACGTTTGTCTGGAGTAAAGCCGTTCCTGGCGATAACCGCCTGCCCGACGGGGTGGAAGTACAAATGCTGGAGCTCGATTGGGTGAACCAGAACATTCGAAACGGCGAAAAACCGCCTGTTGCTTATGTACATGGCGAATTGTTTGGTGTTGGCGGCGTGGAAATTGTGCCGGATAATCCACGAGGCGTGCGCAGTAAATCAGTTGAAAACCGCTGTAAAGGAAAAGGGGAATGGAATACCTACGATGTGGTTTGTGTGGATGGAACTATCAAACTTTCAGTGAACGGGAAGTTCGTAAATGGCATCAGCAAAGCCTCACAAAAGAAGGGATACATTTGCCTTGAAGCCGAGGGCGCTGAGATTCATTTCAGGAATATAAAGATTGTGGAGTTGCCCTGATTTCGTTTGAATTTGTGCTGGTGGCTTAAAGTCCACCTGTCATCTTACCAAAAGCAAGTATATTCTGCTTTAAATAATTTTAGAACAATCATCATAATGTTCTAATCAATTAGTTCGTTTTATTTTTTAGATATTCATCTATTGTTTTAGGCCAATTTTCCGGGTATTTAAAACCACTGCTGTTTTTAATGTAAAACAGCGCATCAAACCGGTTTTTTGCTGAAGTTGGATAAAATTGTCTGGTAGAATAATTTAGACCAATAATTCTGCAGGTTAATGATGGTATATTATTCGAAATTTTGGAATAAAAGTCGTTTTTTGATACTGAGCGGCATATCCTTTCTATACTATTTTCTGTTGGTTCATAAATTTTACAATTGTATTTTCTGATAAATTTTTCGTTACTGGTTATCTCTCCTTCACCTAATAACAGGGCAATAACAAAATATTGCTCACCAAATCTTTTTTTCATATGGTAACCCAAACTCGGATTATATATTTTACCCATATATGAATTTACCTTGTTAACATGCGCAAGATGTCCGTAAATAACAGCAGTAGATGAATCAGCAAGAAGTTTGGTAATTCCAAAAATGACATTCTTGAACATATTGTTGTCTCTTTCATTTTTTGATTGTTGATATGATTTATTTCTTTCGCTTATTAATTTTTCTAATTCATAAATAAATATTTTCTGTTTTTTTTTCTCGAGATGATTCAGAACATTATATTTTTTAATATAATTGATTGTTGCCTTATAATCGCCTTTAACTATAAAATCATATATCATCTGAAGTGAATCTTTTTCACTATTTCTATTTTTTAGATATACTCCAAAGTAATCCGTGTCAATCAAATTTGTATTATTGTCAATACCAAGAAATAATACCTTATCTTTTATTTGCGAATTATGAGCTTTTATCCAATCAATAAATTCAATAAACCGGACAATGTTGCAGTTATAAATCATTAGTTCTTTTTCAATTTCTATATTTGTTCCTCCAATATAACTGTTGACCAAAAGACCTAAGTTAAATGGCATTTCGAACATTATTAATCTACATCCGTTTTTTGTTATTTGATACTTAATAAATTCATAAACCAGCTCTTGACATTCGTCACTGCCATGGACCGACTCACCTATTGCGAGTATTTTGTGCTTTTTTAAATCACTAATAGAGTCGAGATAATTATTGGCTTTACTACCGATCTCTATCGGATATATTGGACTAAATGAGGGTGATGGTTCTATATTTATATCATTATTGTATCCAATGTTATTGTACTTAATATTCAGGTTGTCGATATTTTGTTTTTTAAATCCTTTAACGGTTGAATTGGATTCTACTTGTATTTCTATATATAGGTATTGAATATTTTTTGTTTGTAATACAAAACTTGAAGTTTTCCAAGCTTTAGGGCTAACAATCGAAACGGAATCCATTAAGATAATTTTCTCTTCTTTATTTAAACAGGCTACTTTTAGCCATGCACTGCTAATATTTTGTGATTTTGAGTCAATCGTAATTTCAATTTTATCTGACAAGGCCGGTAAAGTCAGATATTGAAAAACAGAGGAATTAAATGGTAAAAGCATACCACGGCTTGTTAGTACCATAGAATATTTTCCTTCTGTATAATCAAAGCTATCATAAAAGGAAGTACCATTTTCGTCATAGTCAGCATTCCACGGATTATCTGCAATTATTTTCTTTTCGAACGAAAAATTACATTTATTATAAAAATCGTAGTTTTGACAGAAACAAATTTCAACACTTAAGAATATTAAAAATTGCAATAACCTTATAGGAAAAATATGGAAGAAGCTCATATTCTTGAATTTTATAAAAATATTTGAAAAGCAAAAATCTAACATTGAATTATATAAGCAATAATAAATAGGAAAATCGATATTTAGAGTCTCCTTAGTTTTAATAGGATATATTACTTTTATGCAAAAGTTAGATTAATTATTAATCAAAAGCCTATTTTTTTGATTAACTGATTTTTATTTTTGTCAAGATACCAGCGAAATTTATTAAAAAGTAAAAAGAAGATTTCCTGATGTGTCATAAACGTAATTCACAGTTACAGTTAATTCTGGTCCTGATCCTGTTCCCCAGTTCGTATATGATTCTGTTTGCACAATAAATAAGGTATCAGTAAGTGATGATCCTGCCGATATACAATAGTCTTCATATGCGTCAGCAAGTTCTGATGAAGTCATTCCACTACTTATACTTTCTGCACCAACAAAAATTCCAGCAGCTACATTTACAGTGCCTATTATAGTTGCTGCTGCTCCTTCATAGGTAGCAATATCACCATAAGATTGCATTAAATCATAAAGCTGTTGACATGTCATTGCTGTACCTTGTGTTCCTATTACTGTTATTTCATCCATTAGGTAAGTTGGCTCACCATTAAAATATACCCATTGTCCATCACCTCCAACCGAATTCTTTATTTCATCCATTCTACAAATCTCAACTTCTTGTTCTAAATCTTTCAATGTCAATTTCCCTAATTTTTTCATAATTTTTCTAAATTAAATGGTTAATAATTGATTTGTTTTTACTCTTGTCCGTTATACTTTTGTTTTCCATGTTATTTTAGCTGTAATCTTAAAACAGGTCGGATTATAATCCATGGTATATAACTGTTATTCCAACGGGAATTTCATTATTTTTGTTCCGGTTGTTTTGTCTGGCAGCCCCCTTGCCTGTAAGTACAATATTTGAGCAAGTGGTGCTTGCTTTTGATTTATAATCAGGATAAAATTATGGACTTTCTATCTCAAAAAAAAGGACGGAGCAGATTTAAAGTTATTTAATTGTAATACCATAACAACTAATCTAAAATTTTTAATAGTTTTTGGGCATTTTGTTTGAGGAACTGAAGTTTTTCTTCATCTTTTTTAGTCCAATGGACCTTTTCTGCCTTTTCGATTATTTTTTGTAAATCTCCGACGGTTGCTCCGTTAAGGGCAACTGCTCTTTCGGGATGTCCAATCTGATGGTAAAACCTTTTTGTTTTTTCCCTTACATAAAGTGAAAAGCAGGGAATCCTCTGTGAATAAGCAGCGATAGCAAGGTGTAAATGAGAGGTAAATATAGCTTTTAAACCTGCTAACCTGGGCAAAAAGTGCTCGAGGTTATTGTATATCAATGTTTCGCATCTATCCGTAAGTTTATTGTATAACTGGGATTTAAAATTACCGTTTGAAATTAGGATGATACTTGAAGAATTCTTGTTAACAAACCTGCAAACAGCATTGAATATTTCAGCAGTGTTTGGGTTACTATTAATAATATCTTCGTAATTACCAATATCGAATTGGATCCCGATTTTATTTGACAGTATTTTATCAAATTTGATATACTGGGCACAAAGTAGTGCTAAATCGGCTCCTTCCACAATTTTATGATTATCGACTCCAAGCTTTTCGAGAAAAGTTTTTGATTCATGATCCCTGACCCCTATTTTTTCCGAGAGTGAAGCAATGTCAAATGAAAGAATTTTCGATTTTTCCAACGCCAACGGACCAGCTCCTATCCCTGTAGTTATTATCTTTTTCCCTTTTAGACTGCCTTCTGAAGCTGCCTTTAACGCGAGTTCCCGGTAATAGTCATCGGGAATGATTCCCGCGTCTCCGAGTAAGCCGCCTCCTCCAATTATGATAACATCTGATTTTTGTATTGCTGTTTCATAGTTGTTTGAATATTCAATTTCCAACCAGGCAGCATTTTCTTTCCCCAATAAGGGAATACAAACGTTATAGTCCCGGGATTGCAAGTGTTTGGCAATAACGACGCCAATAAGATCGTCACCAAAATTATGATACCGGTAAGGACCTATAATTACAGCATTTTTTTTGTGCTTATCTGGTTCGTTAATCCCCAGTATTTTTAAAAGTGTCGCTTTTTCTCCTTCTAATGTAAAATTTTTTATAACATGTTTTAAAGCCTGTTTCCCCATGTCCAAACGTTGCTCATAATCTTCGGCAAGCATAGTTAAATACCAGGCATGAGCCCCGATAGCCCCGGGTTCAAATAAAAAGCCTGTTTTGTTATGGATAACCGTTTCTTTTATGCCTCCGTTTTTGCCCGTTACCACAGGTAATCCGGCTCCCATAGCTTCGATGATGGCAACACCATAGGCCTCTTCCTGGTTACTAAGACTTCCCTTTATGTTATGGGCCGTAAAAATATGACATTCGCTCCTTAGTTTTTTTGCGGATTCGTATGGTAATGTTCCTAAAAGTTTAATCCTATCTGAAAAATGTGACCTGCTTTTTAAAAGCTGGCAGGTAACCATCAGCGGACCGTCGCCAACCATATATAATTCGGCGTTTAATCCTTTTTCACAGGCTTTTTCAAATGCCTGAATGGTCAAATCAGGACCTTTAAAATCCACAAACCGGCCAAGAAAAAGTATTTTAACAGGGGCCTCTTTTTTCGGAGAATTTATTCCTTCCACTGGCACTCCAAAGTACAATACTTCAACTTGCGTTGCAGGAATACCACGGGAAGTCAGCAACTCTTTCGAATGTTCCGAATCGGTAATGTATGTGATTTTTTTAGGCAGGTCGGATGTAAAAGCCAAATATTCCCGCGGATGGTAATTGATTCCAGGATTTTGGTGCTGTTTCATATCAAACGTCAGGTCATATCCATGACAATGGACAAATACTTTTTTCCCGGTTAATGCAATAAATTCCCTGAGAATATAGGCATTGGTGAGATAATGAATGTAATACGCATCTATTCCATACTGTTTTTCAAGTTCGTTAAGCCTGCGCAACAAAAAAAACGGGTGAATGGCTGTTTTTGTGTTTCCTTCTGTGATAAGGCTGATTATCGGAATACTCTCCTCCTGTTGCTCCCTTATTTTATCCAGAATACCAACATAACCGATATTTTCCTTCATAAATCCAACCTGTCTCCAAAGCCACAATTCGGTTGGTGATTTATAACTATTTGTAATTATTGCTATTTTCATTTTGAAACCGGATTAACCAAATTTTTAACTTTTTAAACTGTTTTGCACATAATAATCGATAATGTGCTTTTCGCTTCGGAGGGCGATGGCATAGTTTAACATTCTTTTGTGATAAGCTTTATAGATTTCCGGCAGAATATCCTTTTTATTCATTTGAATAAACCTGATGCATGAATCAAAATCGACAATACGTCCAGAGTTACTTTCGGAATGATAAACAGCAGTTACATCAGAATTAGCATACCACTTGAATTCCTTGTCAAATCGAATTACAAAATCGTAGTCCTGATGACGGTTGAGCGATTCGTCCCACAGAATCTTTTTTGCCGCCTCTGCTTTCATAAATAGCGTAGAGGTTTGCGCCCCGATATTGGCTGATAGCAGGTAATTGATCATTTTTTCATTGTTATATAAGGGCCTCGTTAGAAAAAAATTTTCGCCGTGTAAACTTTTTGCTATAACACTGCTGTAAATCCCGTTGCATTCTTGTTCTTGTATCCTACGAATGTTCGATTCAAGGTGGTGTTTCAGCCATTCGTCATCTGAATCGAGCATGGCAATGTATCTTCCTTTGGATTGTTGAATCCCGTAATTTCTTGCCACATTGGCATTTTTGTGAGAGAGCCTGAAATACGACAAGTTTTTCAGTTGCAGGGCTTCCAGAACTGGAAAATAATCTTCTTTCGAGCCGTCGTCAACAACAATAATTTCGTAACCGGTAAAAGTTTGTAAAAGTACGCTCCGAAGGGCGCGAAGCAACAGTTTGCCCCGGTTATAAACGGGTATTATGATCGATACTTCAGGAATGGTTTTCATAATATGATGTTTTAAGGTTGTATTTCAAGTTCAACGGCTGTTAACAGTAATCCTGAGATACCCTGTAAAAGTCCTAACGACTGTTCGTTTGTTTGTAACGGATTTGAATAATCGTACCGGAACCCGTTAATTAAATCTTGCGGTACAAACCGGTTTAACAGGGAGGTGTATTCATTTTTGTATTTTAGGTCGCCGGTTTGTTCGTATAATTTTTGATGAATCAGCGCTATGCCGGGAATGCCGTTCCTGGTTGAAAAGTTTAAACTACCAAGTTCTTTGATGTATTTTTCGTTATCCAATCCGGAAACGGTTTTTTCAATGGTTTGATTTACCAGAATACTAATTTCATTTCTACCGGAGTGCGGTATTACTACAAGCGTGTTTTTAAGTCTTATCAGGCTATATAACATTAAAAGCCGGTTGTTTTGCAAAACGGGGGATCGTAAAGCCGGACAGGAAGGAGTAAAAAGTTTTGTCAACATCTTTATAACTTCTGATTGTTGTACATTTAATTCCAATACCTCAGTCAAAAATCCAATCAGTGTGGGCAGGTTCCAGGTGATTTCGAAAACCGGAACGGGCCCGGTGTCCTGTTTTTTTATTTTGTTTATTGTTTCAGGAGTGTTGTTCTTAAAGGGTTCTTTTATCGTATCGCCAGGTTGCTGCAGCATCAGGGCAAGGTGGTTGCAGATATGCTGTATGGCAATCCGGTTGGTTTCTGTAATGATGTTTTTCGGCTTTTGTTTAGCGCCTTTTATACGCATCAGGAAATAATAACCAGTTCCGAGGACCCCGCTTAGCAATCCAATATTGGCAGGAGGGTTTTCTAAAAATTTCTTAAAAATTTGTTTGTCAAAATCTTCCAGCACTTCGTCGGTGTCGGCTTCCAGAAAACCGTTTTGTACCAAATATTCCATTCCCCAGCCAATACCGGCCAGTCCGTTTTCAAAATCAACAGGCTGTCGGGCCGATAAAACAGGGACTATCTCGTCAACCAATTCCCCGGCAAAGGTCTCAAATGCGGTATTTCCCGTTTGTTTTGCCAGTTGATAAAAAAGGAGAGCAAGCCCGGTTTTCCCGTGCATTAATCCAATGTTCTGAATAAAATGCCCGTTCAATAGCAGGCTGGTGATAAGGTTTTGATATTCTGATAATTTGAAATTCATAAATCGGGTAATTAACCTACTGTTTACTGATTGTTAAAGATTTCGGGCCACAACAAATCCATCAATGCCACGCCGGTAACACCGCTGCCGATTCCTTTGTGTTGTAATGGCGTAGTTGCGGCCTGGTTTTGCAGAAGGTTACTATTTAATCCCGTAATTTTTCCTTTTAGTTGATTGTATGATTTTTCAACGTCATCGTAATTTGGATAATCCCGGGGGATAGATTTAAGAACCTGGTGCAAAACCCACACAGCTCCCGGCCATCCGTAACGGATACCGGTATAGTTGGAGTCGAATTCCGTTGTTATTTCATTAACATTGGTAGCAAAAAGCAGGATTTGAATTTGTTTTTCTATCCTTTGGTTTTGAAAAATACGGTTTAACCGGTGTAAGACCAGGGCCAGGTACAACCGGTTGATGTGCAGTGACGGGATATACGCCTCGAAATACATGATCCATTGTTTTTTCACCTGTTCAATTTTCCGGTTGTAGATACCGAGGCCGCAGGCTTCGGTTAAGGCAAACAACACGGCAGGGAAACGCCAGAACAAATCGAAATGCTGCTCTTTTACAATGGAGGGGAACTGGCTGGTAACCACTTCGTCGGTTTTATTGATGGTGTGTATGAGCAATTCTTTGTTTATCCGGCGGGCCATCGAATTTATATCGCCGCCGTTTTTCAACCTGGCGTTCAGATAGACCAGGTAACCGGTCAACCCGTTGGTCAGTTCAAACGAGTTCAGGTTATCTTCGCAAAGTATCTTATAAATTTTGGTGTCCACTTCTTCCAGGATTTCATCGGTATTGCCTTCGGCGAAACCATTTTGTACCAGATATTCAATACCCCAGCCAATGCCAGCCAGGCCGTTTTCAAAATCGGTTGGAGCGGTTGTGGCAAGGCTGTCAAATATTTTGTCGAGCAGGTTGTTGGCCATTTTTTCGGTTTCTGCATTTTGGGTGCTACGCGAAAAATGATACAGGAAAATAACAAGACCGGTATTGCCGTTGAGCAGTCCCTGGTTGGCGCCACCGAAGTTTTGTTTTTGCAGAAGTGCGGGAATTTGTAACAAAAACTTGTTCATGGTTCGTTGTTTTTGAATGTTCGATTGTTTGTTTTACATTTTAATATCAGGGGAGAGTTATTCAACCCCGTTTTGTCCGTAACCGGCCAGCCTTTTGGCTTTTAAAGTTTCTTTCCTTTTCCATAAGCCCTGATCGGGGTTGTGGAACATGCTGTTGATACCCCGGCCGTGGGTGAGGTGGTACAGCGGACCGGGAACCCGTTTGATTTTATAACCCCTGCTTTGCCACCGGTAAAACCGTTCGCCGTCTTCCATGCCCCAGCCATAAAAATCCTCATTCTCCATACCCGCCTTTATATACGCCTCCCGGTTAACCATAAAAGCCCCACCCAACGGGTTTGGGGCATACATCTCCTTCATCTTTTTCCGGTTTTGTACGAGGGTTTTTATGTTTCCGTTTTCCATAAAGAGTTTACGGATAATCGGTGTGGTATCCAAAGCCTGTTTTTCGTAAGGAATTACAAAATCAGCCTGACCCGATATCAGTAATTTTATCGCTTGCCGAACTTGTTCGGGAGCAATAACAACATCGGTATCCCAAACGGCAACATACGGCGTGGTTGCCTCCGTTACCATACGGTTAATATACCGGGTACGGTGAAAAACAGGGTCGTGGTCTTCGATAAATGTGTAGTGGATTTCCTGACCAAAAAGTTTTTCGAGGATTCCATTACAAAACGAAGAACCTTCCATCAACCTGATGTTTTGAAATCCATTTTGAAACAGAAAACTGACCACTGAAATGATGTTTTCTATTCTGTCGATTGAGTCCAGCCTTATGGGTATTACAAATGCTAATTCATCTTTCATATAGTAGTTGCATATTGGACAAAATTATTTAAACAAAGGCGAACTTTTCCTTATAAAAATAAAACTATTCATACTTCCCTTAAAATAAGCCGGTATAAACTGGGATGCTGCTGCTGAATTTCCTAAACGGCGTATTGTCATTGGAATTTTGGAATTGATGTATCCTTTCCGGTAAAAATAATTCTGATTGGTTTGCATGGCCAGATACTCCAGACTTCCTTTTATGGGTGATTCAAGACTATAATATACCGGGTTACCTCCTTTCATTACCCCAGCCTGACCTTCTCCGAGGATCACACCAATATGGCAATAAGCGTCTTTATAATATTGGTTCAAATATTGGCCAAGTGTAGTAACCTCGTTGAAATGGATGCTTGATACTTTATCCAGGTGAGCATAATGGGCACAAATCACTACCGGCGATTTTCCATCGGCAAATTCTTTTAATACGCCCTTTGTATTTTGCCATAAAGTATAATCCCGGTGAACTTGTTGCCAATAAAAATAAACTTGTATATTAAATTTGGGAGGAACCAATGCAGAGTCAGTCCTGCTCAACAAAATATGTTTCAATATTTGATAGTTAAATTTACCAAACTCAGAACTTAGTTCTTTTTCATTATCCATGGCATATTTTAAAGGGATTCGGCGGTATCTCCCTGAATTGATTCGTTGAAGTAGTGTATCGACTTTGGGTGAATTGGAGTTAAAACTTTTAATAAAGCCATTTATATAAGGAGGGATAGGATTGCTGGATAATGGATTGGAATGAAGATCTATTCCTGCAACATTCACTTTTGCAGAATGGGTTGCATTGTATTCTTTTAGCCATTTGATGAATTTTTCAAATTCATAACTCAGAAATTTTAATGGGGTATCGGTTGTATCAATAGTGAATCCATTTATGTATTGGTTATACAAGGCAACCCGGTCAATATTCATTTCGAACAATACCAGCCTGCAATTATGATCGGTTATTAATTGCCGGATATTGTTATAAATGAATTTGTCTGTTTCGAGACTACCATGTACAGTTTCTCCAAAACCTATAACTTTCTTCCGGGCTAAATCTGCCAGAATAGGCTCAGGAAGAATAAGTTCACCCGTTAAGGGGTTGTTTTTCGTAATTTCTGCAATTTCATTTTCAATGTCTGTGTTTTGGGGTTGTTTCATGGAAAGCAAGCTGACACCTTCACAACTTACTGAAAGATCGTCGAGCCATAGTTTAACTTCATCTTTTTTTCTCTTAAATTGCTCCATTGCCCTGAGTTCGATACTCACCAGGTACAGGTCGGGGCAACTGATTTTTCCGGTAAATTTTTTCCAGTCGTTACTCAGTATCGAAACCGAATCCATTACCACAATTTTACCGTTTTTGTTGAAACCTGCTATCTTCAACCATGCCGACTGCAGCAGTGAACTTTTGGAAAACACAGATACTGAGATTTCATTAACAGAATGTGGCAGCAAAATTTTGTTGTAAAGACACAGGTTAAAATTTATTGGCAAATAGGTCCTTTTGAATACAATCGATCGCTTTCCCTGTACTTTGGAAATGGTATCGTAACTAAACTGAAAACTATCAAACATAGCCTGCCATCCGTCTTCGTCTCCATTAATGTTTTTTTCAAAGTCGAAGTTATAGGTTTTATACAGTTTTTGGCAATATCCTGTCAACGCAAACAAGAGAGTTATTGCGGCATATAAATGTTTTATTGTAATCATCGTTGGAGCTGATTAATTTTTAATACCAAACTTTTCCGCATGAAGCAGGGTAAGCAATCTCCATTGCTTTAATTACCTTTGGGTAAGCATACTGTAACTTCCCGAACCTTTCATATTCTTCTTTATAATCTTTTTCGAATCTGCTGTGGAAATAGAAATACCAGAAAGATATCAGTTGTTTATCAGAAAAATTATTGAGGCGCTGAAAAAAGATACTTTGCTTTTCTTTCATCATCTGCCTCAGCACTTTTTTTAAATAGTTTGGTGCATCCGGGTAAAATTGCCCTCCCAAGCTCAGCCAAATCAGCTTATCAAAATAAACAGAATCAGGCACAAGGTTTAAGTTTGCCAACCCGTTCAGTATATGATGGGTCGCTTTGTAGTACATTGACAAATCGTAGCCTTTGTCCGGGCAATACCGATAGGTCATATAAAATTCATCGAAGGTAGAAGGGAAGGCATCGATAAAAAGTTGCTGCTTTTTCTGAGAGTTCCTATTTTTTATCAATTCCCTGTAAGCAGTGTTTAACTTTGTGGTATCAACAGGAAAACACTGGGAATAACCTTTGTAACATAAACTGAGAAAGAGACAGATAATGATTAAACTGTTAATTTTTTGCATATTACTCGATATTAATTTGAATTCCATCATCACCATAATTATTTAGAAAATTTGTTAATTCAGTTAGTTTGTTTCCACTTGAGTAAACCTCATAATCACTTCCTGAAATGGCGGTATTCGTTCCAGGTAATAAACAACCCGTAGTGTCCTCATGGAAGTTGCCAGCATGAATTTTAATTTGAGATCTATCTGGAACATTAGCTATCTCGAAATAACCTGGATCACCATTATAAGTTGAAGGTATAACATTATATGTCCCGTATGGGATTGCTGTATCAGCACCATTTGATCCTTCATCCCATGCGGGTTCCAAGAAATAACCGGTCATTTCATTCATTACACTGCCTTCATCATCATAGGCTGTTGCTGTAAAAGAACTTACTGTTGAATTATCTCCATAACCATCTCTGACTGTATTGATTACAACATTTCCTCCTCCCAGAAGTTGGATTATTTCTAATTGATCAATTGTTTCCAGTTCTCCTTTCAACTCTTTCAGTGTCAATTTCCCTAATTTTTTCATAATTTTTAAAATTTAAATGATTAATAATTAATTTTTTCATTCGAACTTAAGATTCTATTTTTATCAAAATTAGCAGTGTAACTTTATTTTTGTACATTCTATTTAGTTTATCTATGAATCTTCGTTGATTTTATCTTTTTTGAAATATTCCAGTATTTCTTCTTTTGTTCTGGGCCAGTTTTGAGGATATTGATAACCATGACTATTTTTTATAAATATTATGGCGTCAAACCTTCCATTGTGGCTATATGGGTAAAATTGATTAAAAACATAATTGTAGCCGATGAATCTTCCAGAATTTAATGAATTTAATTTTGATAAGTTTTTATAAAATAAGTTACCCCCTGACCTTAGGCAGAGATCTTCAATACTACCATTTGGAGGTGAAACAAGTGGTAGTTCAGAATTCCAACCTAAGGAGTCCGTGTTTGAAATTGTTCCACATCCGACAAGTAAAGCAATAACAAAGTAATCATCAGCATATTCTTTCTGCATATAATTTCCAAAATTTGGTATATAAATTCTGCTACTAAAAGAATTTTTTTTATTTACATGTCCTAAATGTGCATATATAACAGCCTTATCAGTTTTTTTCAGCCATGTTTCCATTGCAAACCTCGCATTTTCGAATTGAATAAAATCTCTATTCCCCTCAATTAAAGAAGCTGCTGGATCTAGTTTATGCATTCTATATTTCAAAGCATGAATAATACATCTTTGTGTGTTTTTTTCGATTGATAAAAGCTGAATAGCATTTACAGCCAATTTATATTCATGGTCCTTTATTAAATTTAAAACCGTTTTTATTGAATCATTTTGGATATTTTGATTTTTCAAATACACTAGTAAATGATTTTCTCTAATCCAAGGAAAGTTCATGTCAATTCCTGATATATATATATTATTTTGTGTTCTTTCGTTATATTTTCTTATCCAATTAAAAAGCATGGATAAATTAGATATATTGTAATTATAGAACATCATTAATGTCTCTATATCTTCGGAAGTTTTTCCTAGTACATAGTCATTTATGCGTAACCCAATTTCAAATGGGATTTCTAAAAGAAGCAACTTACACTGTTCGTGAACTATTAAATATTTAATTGTTTGGAAAGATGTTTGTTGAATTTCATCACTTCCGTGAACGGATTCTCCCAATGCGATTATACGATGAGTTGTAAAATCTTCAATTTTCTCAAGTCCTTTAAATGTTTCAGGATTAATTAATATTTTATTTTTAATTTCCTGGGTTGCTATTTTATTATTTTGAGGAGGGTATGAATTAAGAGATTTGTTATTAATTTTTAATTGTAAGTTATCTACCCAAAGTTTCTGTTTGCTTGATTTATTCAATAAAATTGTATCTTTTGATTTTGCATGAATTTCAATGTATATTTTTTTAGTGTTTTCAGTGTAAAACGATAAGATTGATTTTCCCCATTGTCCCTGGCTAATGATATTAACCGAGTTTTTGGAAATGAGATTTTCTTTATTATCCAAACAGTATATTTTTAATAAGGCTGTATCAATAATTTCAGACTTTGAAAAAATTGTAATTTCAATCTTTTTTGCTTCAATAGGTAATAATATATACTGATAGATGTAGGAATCAAAATGTCTATTAAGCCAATTATTTGTAAAACAAAACGATTGTTTTCCATGGATGTAATCAACGGTGTCATTTATAAATATTCCACCATCTGTACTTCTTATCCATGTATTATCGGACCATTGTTTACTTTCAAATGAGAAATTCTTATCAGGATATAACTCTTTATTATTACAAGAGATAAGAGGAAGAAATAAAATAAAGATGAAAAAGTTTTGAATAGCCATTTTAACTTTTTTACATTAATTAATTTAACTTTTAAAGCTGTTGAATAATTATTATTCAACAGCTTATATCTAATATAAATTATTCACTTGTTTGGTAAATAAGATTCGCATTTTCATCATAAATATAAAAATCCATATTATCCTCATCATAAACGGTATAAATGCAATCTGTTCCGTCAATACCAGAGTTCCAAAGAGCTGAATTTATTTGCCACATTTCATTACTGTATTGATCGGCTACCATAGATGCAATTGCACCCCCAATAGGAACTTCACCGATGGCAGCCTTTGCTGCTGAATCAGCCCAACTTATTTTATTTTTATCAGACCATTCTGAAACAGGGAGATAATCTGCCTGGAATTCAAAAGCATAACAATCCCTCGCTATATACCCCCAACCTTCAACAACACCTCCTGTCCAAGAGCCATCAGCATTTAAAAGTTGATATTCTTCAAATGTTGTTCCTCCGTGCAACGAATTTGCTTCTGAAATACTCATTTGAATTTTCTCTTTTTTTAATTCTTTCAGTGTCAATTTTCCTAACTTTTTCATAATTTTTAAAATTTAAATGTTACTAATTAATTTGTTTTACTGGCGATATATTGAAAAAAGTTATCGTACAGTCTGTTTTTTATGTATGGGTCCATTTATCAGTCATTATTTTAACGGTTAAACATATTCATCAGCCGCACGAAATCAGCGTCCAGCGGTTGGTCGGTTATTAAATTGTGCAGTGTAATTTTTTGCAGTTCGTAATAGTTCAACCAAAATTGTGTTATACTTTCGATGTGATTCTCACGGGCGCGGAGCAGTTCTAGCTGCGCCTGGTTGAGTTCCTGCAGGGTAACCTGTCCTATTTTGTATTGTTGTATTTTGGTATGGTAGGTCTCTGTTGCCAGCTCCTTTGCCCTGCCGGTGTTTTTAATCATTTCCATGGTTAAGTTATATTCCGCCACTTTCCGGAGAAGGTCTTGCTCAAAATCGGTGATTTTGGTTTCTATTTTTAGTTCGGCCATTTCCAAGTCGATGCGGGCCAGCAGCAGGTTATCCTTATTCTCCCTCCAGTTCAACAGGGGGAAGGATAACGACAGGGAGCCGGTTTGCTGGTTTAACGGTTTACCGAGGGCTTCTCTTATGGTTTTTCCTCCCTGGTTCAGCCCGTAGCTGAAGTTGAGGCTGGCGCTAAACCGGTTTTGTTTTTCGGCCTGGTCGATACTTTTTTGCAGGTTAATTTTCTCCTGTTCTATTTCAATATAAAACGGGTTAAATTCCCGGGCCAGTTTAAGCGTTTCTCCTGCATCCAGCTCTGGTACAGGAAGGGTCTCCATAAGTACAGGCTGTTTTTCTCCCGGTAACTCTCCCCGCAGGAGTTGATTCAGTTCGTACCGGGCGTCGGTCAGTCCCTGCTCTTTCTGGGCCAGCGTTACCCTGGCATTTGTACTTTTTAATTCCAGTTCTACCATTTCGCTGGGGGTAATGGTTTTTATGAACAGTAATGTTTTGCCTGCATTCAACAGGGTATCGGAGTTGGAAACTTCCTGCAGGGCCAGCTCAAACAGTTGAAACGCTTTCAACAGGTTAAAGTAAAGTTGTGTGGCCTGCAGGTTCAGATCCTGTTCCGACTGGAGCAGCCTGAGTTTTGCCAGTTTTAATTTAAGGGGTAGTTCCCTTTTTTCCCATCGGTAAGGATTATGCGCGAACAGGGGTTGCGAAAGGCTGATACGAAACGGGGTGGTGCTGTAGAAAGTAAGGTGCGATTCACCAAAATTTTCTATACGCGAAAAATTACTCCCCACAGAAAGGTTTCCCCCGGTTATTGGGATCTTTTGCGATATGTTTATCCCCGAATTGGAACTTAATGTCCGGCTTTCCCTGAATGTTTCGATATTATTTTCAAAATCGTACCGTTCGGTAAGCGACCGGTTGATAGTAAACGGGGTGGCGTTAAAATTGACTTTGGGCAGCAGGCTGAGTTTAAACTGCCGGTAGGCAAAGTAATCCGAAAGGAACCGGTTTTTGTTTTCCCGGTATTCCAGCGAGTGTTCTTTTGCCAGGCCTACTACCTCGCCAAGGGTTAACCCGGTTTGCGCAAACGTGGTTTTCGACAGCGCCAGGAACAACGCCAGTAAAATAATATCGGTCGCCGTTTTACTCATTTACCAGGTATTTAAGGTTATCGAAAAGCCGTTCGATTAACTTCCGTTTTTTGACTAATATCTGGGCCATCCCTTTTATGTCGTGTTTAAAACTGAGGCTTGTACCATAGTTGGTTTTTAATTGTTCCGGCAGTTCCACAATCACCTGATAAGTGTTGATTTTTTGTTGCGGCGTTAATTCGTCGGTCGGGTTGGTAAGCATCGATATACTTTTTACTTTACCATTAACAGAGCCAAATTCCAGGTAAGGGAAATCATCGAGTTTAATAATTACTTCCTGCCCCGGGGTCACCTTCCCGGCGCCGGCCGATGGGATAAGCACTTGCGCGGTTACCGGGTTTATAACCGGGATAATAGCAAATACTTCCTCTCCGGCCTGTAAAAAGGTGTTCTCTTTCCAAAAACTGAGCATTTCAAGTTTCCCCGGATACGGAGATACAAACGTATATTTTTGTTTCCACTGGCTTATCTGGTTTTTAAGTTCGTGATAACCGGAAAACAGGTTCAGGGTGAGGTTTTGTTCATACTCTTTTTGTTCAATCAGCAGTTGCGAAATTTGCGCTTCAAGTTCCTGTATAAGGTGAATTGCGTGTTCTTTCTCCTTTTGTAATACATTCAGGTTTTGAAGCGCATTTAAATAGGTCGATTTACTCTGGAGATAGACTGCTTCGTTTACCGATTGTAACTGAAAATACTGGATACTGTCCTTATAAAGGTTTTGTGCCTGGATATTTTTATTTTCGTTTTGGACTTTAAACTGGACATCGAGATGTTTCAATAGTTTTTCGTTTCCCTCTTTTTGAACCTGCAGCCGCTGAAGCCGGGGGATAAATGAGTTGTCGGTTTTGTGCAGGTTAAAGGCTTCGATGCTGTTCATCAGTTTCAGAAAATAAACGGTTAGTTCGCCTAAAGCCAGATGGCCGGTTTTGGTGATGTATATGCCGGTTAGTTCTTCGGGGCTAAAATTCATGATGGAGTCTAAAAAGAAAAAATGGTCAATGTCGGCCCCTGATTCAATATACGCAATCGTCTCACCTCCAGCGATTTCATCCCTGTTGCTGACAAGCAGATGTAACCGGCCGGTGGTTGGGGACGTTAACCTCACCGGCGATTGTTGTGCCTGAATGGTGGCCACTCCCGAAACTGATTCAGGGTATTTGATAATATAGCCGAACAACACCAGCAACCCTGCAAAAACGGCCACGCATACGGTCACAATTTTGCCCGTGCGGTGTGGCATCCGTTCGATAATGTCGCGGACCTCTTCGGTTCGGTGCACCTTGTCATCTTGTTTTTCTTCTTCCATATCAGCTTTTAACGGTCGCGGGTACTGACCTTGATTATGGTAGTGTTTGCTTCAATTTTCTGATTTTTTAAAAGGATTTTAATTTTTCATTTTTTGTGTTTTATTTAACGTAACATTATTCGTTCCGCCTCTCTGATATTTTCCTCAGTTTTTGTTAATATCTTTATTAAGTTGATGTTGATGTTTTCTTTCGGGTTGTCAATTCGTATGATATGTATCTGTAAAATGTAATTTTCATCTATCAGGCAATCATTATATCTGCCCGTTATTATTTCATCATTTATAGAAATTATCGCTGGCTTATCATCTATTCTGAGGTATTGTTTTTTTAGTTCCACAAGAGAAATTAGTTTGGGATCATAACTCTTTTTTGTTTGTATGAAAATTTGTCCATTATACTTTTTATTATCGATTTCAATGCTTTCTTTTTTAATGGTTAAACTGTCTATCATATTGGGATTTATAGACTGAAGAAGAAGTCCTTTTTTATATTTTCCATTGAGAAATATGGCTGGTGATTCATTTGGGTTGTTTTTTTCTGTAAAGATCACCTTAATTGCTTTATTTTTAGCAATATTTATACTTCCGGAATGTCGAACTTTGGGATCAATAGTCTTTAATTTTTCCTGTCCAGAACTATTGAGAGTTAAAATGGTTAGGCATATAATGATAATGTTTTTCATTTTAATTGATTTTAAATTGATTACAGATAGTTGTTCATTTTTTTAAAATAAAGTCAACAAAAACAGGAAATAGTAATTCTTCCACCGTTTTTAAATCGTTTTACTATTTGGTTAGTACGAAATCACACGATATGTTCTCATGATAAATAATTTTAAAAACAATCCACGCTAAAAGCAGAGTGAAACTCTGAAGGGGATGCTACTTGATATGCATTTAAGTCTGGATCAAAGTAGGTAACCAAATTAGTACTGCTATCATAACTGTCGATTAAAACTGCATGTCCCCCATTTTCTGTTAATAGAAATCCTAAATTTTCTCCCGAACCAAGAACGTTAAAATCAGTAACCCCGTTTACTGAAAAATAATCATCTAAAAGATCAATTGCGTCGTCACTTTCTACGCCATGCTCTAAGGCATCTACTTGAGCTTCTATACCAAACTTTTGCCCATATAAGTCAAACCAGCCACTATAACCGTAGTCATTACATCCCAACCAACTTGCCAAATAATCGAAAGCCTCAAAAATACAATCATTGTTTGTGAAGAAGCCTCCATTAATAATTTTTTGTAAACCCTTATCAATTACAGGCATTTCATGTTCCATTTCTTTCAGCGTCAATTTTTCTAATTTTTTCATGTTGTTTAATTTTTAAAATTGTTAATAATTTGATTTTAAATGGGTTTTGCCCTACGTTGTTATTTCTAAAAGTTTATTTTCCTTTTTAGTTTCAGCGGGGTTCCATATCCCCATTTGTTTTTGCACCAAGTCGGCATAATGTCCTTCTTTTTCCATTAATTGTTGGTGATTGCCCACTTCGTTAATAAAACCGTCGCGCATCACCACAATCTGGTCGGCGTTCATAATGGTGCTTAAGCGGTGGGCAATTACAACAACTGTCCGCTTTTCGAAAGCAAGGTTTAACGCCTGCACAATTTTGTGTTCGTTAATGGTATCGAGCGCGTTGGTGGCCTCGTCAAGGAAAAGATAATCAGGCGATTTGTACAACGCCCTGGCAATGAGCAAACGTTGTTTTTGCCCACCGCTAAGCCCGCGTCCTACTTCGCCGATTTTGGTCTGGTACCCCTGCGGCATTTGTTCTATTTCGCCCGCAATGTGCGCAATACGTACCGCTTCCTTTAACCGGGGGTAGTTAATCTCTTCGTCATCGAGAACAATGTTGTTCAGGATGGTATCGTTGAAAATTTTTCCGTCCTGCATCACTACGCCGCAATGGTCGCGCCAGTCGCGCAGGCTGATGTTCGAGATGTTCATTCCGCCGATAAGAATGTCGCCATAGGAGGGCTGGTACAATCTGAGCAGCAACTTCAGCAGTGTCGATTTTCCGCTTCCGCTTCCTCCTACAATCGCGGTTATCTTCCCTTCAGGGATAATAAGGTGTACCTGTTTCAGTACGAACGGGCTGTTGGGTGTATATTGAAACGAAACATTGCGGAGAATTAGGTTTCTATTTTGGGGAATATCCAGGCTGTTGGTAACCACCGTGTCCTCTTCGTCTTTCAGTTGATGTATCTCGTTGATACGGAGAAAGCTTATTTTTGCATACTGTGCCGAAATAATAAATCCGATAAACTGGGTGAGCGGGGCATTGAGCATCCCGATAATAAACTGTACCGAAATCATCACACCAAACGTAATCTCCCCGTTAATAACAGCCTTGGCGCAGAAGAAGGTGATAATTAAGTTTTTGATACTTTGAATAAACTGGGCGCCCAGGTTTTGCGCATTGGTAATGTTTAGTACTTTCAGGTTCACTTTGTACAGTTTGGCCTGTATGTTTTCCCATTTCCAACGTTTATGTTTTTCGTAATTGTTGATTTTGATGTCCTGAATAGCGCCGACAGTTTCCACCCAGTAGCTCTGGTTTTGTGAAATCAGTGCAAAATATTCCCAGTCGAGTTTTTTCCTTACTTTTAAAAATGCAAGCACCCAAATCACATACAATAAACTACCAGCTATAAACAGGTAAAAGATAACTGGATTGTACACTAATAATATAATGCTGAACGTCAAAAAAGTGAGCGAGGAAAAAATCAGGTTAAGCGAATTGTTCATGATAAAACTTCGGATACGCTCGTGGTCCTGGGCGCGTTGCAGGATGTCGCCAATCATTTTGTTCTCGAAAAAAGTAACGGGAAGCTGCATCAGTTTAATCAGGTAGTCCGAAATCAGCGAAATGTTTACACGCGCAGTAATATGCAGTAACAGCCAGTCGCGCACCGCGCTCGAAAGTGTTACGCTGATGATGATAACAATATTGGCGATGAGGACAATGTTTATAAAATCGAGATCGCGGGTTTGGATACCCACGTCGATAACGGCCTTTGAAATAAAGGGCAATATTCCTTGTAAAGCTGTGGCAATTATCATTACAAAGATAATGGTAGCAAAATTTTTACGGTAAGGGGCAAAATACCCGATAATATTTTCGAAGGTTTTTCCCCTTTCGGTCCGCTGTTCCAAGTCGCGCTGTAAAAAATCAGCCATAGGTTCGATGGCCAGGATGGCGCCAGTTTCTTCTCCTTTTTTGTACCAGCCTTTTTTAAAATCTTCCCAGGTGTAGCTTAGTAACCCTTTGGCGGGATCGGATATACGGACTTTGGTTTTTGTCGTTTTATAAACAACAATAAAATGGCTGTTTTTCCAATGGATGATACAGGGAAAAGGCACTTTTTCATGGAGGGTTTTCATGTCGGCCTTAACAGCCAGCGTATGTAACCCGATCTTTTCGGCCCCGTAACTTAAATCGAGAAAAGAGACCCCTTCTCGGGTTATGCCACATAAATCGCGGAGATATTGTAATGAATAGTATTTGCCATAGCATTTGGCTACAATCTTTAAACAGGCTGGGCCGCAATCCATGGCGTCTAACTGGTATTCGAAAGGAAATCTCATTGTTTTTGGTTCGTTTGCTTTATTTGTCTGGTCCCATGCCTGAATTTTACATTTGGGCTATGGATGCCTGCTTTTAGTTAAAATCAGGGATAAAACTACGAACGTTCCGTCTCAAAAAAAAGGACAAAACAAAAAATTTATCCGTTTCGCTTTTTTAGCTCAATTGTGAGGTTTATTTCAAGGCAGAAATTTCCTTTAAAATAGAAGGTCTGTCGTTTTCGGGAATAAGCAATGGTAACCCCGAAGTCGTTTAATTCGTCTATAAGCCGGTACAAATGGCTTTTACAAATTCCGAGCGAGTTTGCAAAAGTTTCCGGTATGCCTGTTTTTTCCTTCTCTATAAGGCGAATCATGTATTTGTATCGCTCTAATTGGTTTAGGTAGTCCATGGCGGTTGTTTTAATTAAAATATTTATGTTCTATATAATGTTCAAATATCGAACAATAGTAATTTTTTTGTACAAGTGTATATAATTCTTACATCTTTTGCAACCGATTGCAAATCGTAGGAATATCAAATTAATTTTTTATAGAATGTTAAATAATGATAATGTTCTTTAATTCAGAAGTTTATGTTTGTGTTTAAAAACATAAAAAAAATTCGTGAGATTAACTGTTCTTGGCTGTAAATCAAAGAACTACAATTCAAAATTCTTATTGTTTGATAAAAGGGGAATTATATTTTGTTCATAGCGTGACTTCAAGTCATGTATGAACGTAGAAGGCTACAATTCAACCGGCTCCGGATGAACAGTAGAAACAAAACCAAACTTATCCATAATAATATTTTCCACTTGGGTGCAGATTTCATGGGCATCGTGTAACGACATATCAGATGGCAGTTTGATGTGGCAGCTCAGTTCGGTGTGTCTTCCGTAATTGTGAATGTGAATGTGATGCAAATGAAGGGGTTCATTAAATTGATCCTGT
>JAZBNQ010000282.1:0-2718 GCA_036350775.1 Mariniphaga sp. | reverse complement strand
GAATGAAGAAGGAACCGAGGCCGCCGCTGTAACTGTTGTGGCCATTGAACGTACATCAGTTGGCGGGCCGCAAAAAGTACCGTTTGTTGTGAACCGGCCGTTTTTGTATGCCATTACCGAAAAAAGCACCGGCGCCGTGTTGTTTATGGGAACGGTGAAAAATCCGCTGGCGAATTAGATGTTGAGATAAAAGTATCAAGATGTTGAGACACAAAAAAATGGAAAACAATAAAACAGAATACCATGAAAACAATTATTTCTTTTTCTCTGGTTTTAATTTTTACTTCCATGAGTTCATGCCAGAAAAACGATTTGAATCCCGATGAAAATAAAATCATTAACCTGGATGAAAAGTCGGCGCAACTGGTGGAAGCTGACAATGCATTCGGGCTGGAACTTTTCCAAAAAATAAGGGAAGAAAGCGAAGAGGAAAACCTGATGATTTCGCCGCTGAGTGTTTCTGTGGCCCTGGCCATGGCTTACAACGGAGCTGACGGTTCTACCAAAACAGAAATGGAGAACGTGCTCAAATTGAACGGGCTGACTGTGGAAGAGATTAATGCTTCCTACAAAATGCTCCTCAATGCTTTACAGTCGCTGGATGAAGATGTGGTTTTTGAAATTGCCAACGCCATTTTTTATGCCGACGGATTTTCAGTAAAACAGAATTTTCTTTCCATTAATGAAGATGTTTACGACGCTGAAGTGAGTAAACTCAATTTCAGTTCGCCGGCTGCGGTGGAAACCATTAACGGTTGGGTGGCCGAAAAAACAAACGACAAAATCACAAAAATTATCGAGCAACTTAGTCCGCTCGACCGGATGGTCCTGTTGAACGCCATCTATTTTTACGGCACCTGGTCCAACGAATTTGACGACGAAGGAACGCACGAACTTCCGTTCAAGAAAACGGATGGCACAAGCATGGAAGTTCCCATGATGAGCAAACTTGAAAAGTTGCCTTATGCCTCGAACAACCTCTTTAAAGCGATAAAAATGCCTTACGGAAAAGGCCAGTACAACATGGTGGTTTTGCTGCCGGTTAGTGCAAATAATTCGCAGGATATTATTGACGAACTTTCGTCATCAAACTGGAAAAACTGGCTGGAAAGTTTTGAACTCACCGATCGGGTTCAGATTACCATGCCGCGGTTTAAATATGCTTACGAAACCAAACTGAAGGAAATACTGAAAATAATGGGCATGCAGAGAGCCTTTAGTGAAAGTTCAGCAAATTTTTCAGGAATAACCGACGAAGATTTGTTTATCAGTGAAGCCATTCATAAATCATATATCGATGTAAACGAAACCGGAACCGAAGCTGCGGCTGTTACCGGATTGGTTTTCACCACAACAAGCATAGGCGATCAGCCACCAACAGTACCTTTTTATGTTGACCGCCCGTTTGTTTATGCGATTACCGAAAACGATACCGGTGCAATCCTGTTTATTGGAGAAGTGAACCATCCGGAATATGAATAATCAGTTTTAAGATTGAACAAAGCCATGAAAAAAATATTTTTGATTATTACAGTTTTAACCATCGTTTTTACCGGTTGCCAGGAAAAGGAAGAACTGGCTTTCGAGGAAACCGGAGTAGTGGTTGATTATGCCGGAACGAATCATTGCAGTTTTATAATCGAACTGGATAATGGTGAAAAAATTCAGCCGCTTCACTACCCGGGTGATTTCGAGTTTGTGCAGGGACAGCGCATTTTGGTGGAATATGTCAAACTTTCCAACATTATTCCAACCTGCGACAAGGGAGTTGCATGCGATATTCTGAATGTGGAGGAATTGAATTGTGGTTCGCCCATTACCGATTTGTTTGCACACAATTACGACAGCCTGGCCAACGATCCGGTCCAATTGCATGAAGTTGCTGTGGATGGCGATTGCCTTTATCTGAAACTTTCTTTTAGCGGAGGTTGCCGGAACCATGAGATTGAACTGGCACAGATTCATTTAGATCAAAATGAAACTGAAATTCCGCTACTTGAAATCAGACACAATGCCAACGGCGACATGTGCGAAGCATGGCTAACCCAGGAAATTCAGTTTGATTTAACGCCTTTAAAAGAAGACGGAATAACACAATTTCAGTTGAAAGCTTTGCTTTTAAGCGGTGAAACTTACGCCGAAACATTTGAATTGGAATAATTTTCCAGATCTCCCAAAATTGCTGCAACAGTTAGTTCTTTAAAAGCCGCCCGGAAATTAACGGGCGGCTTTTTATTTATCCAGAAAAATCCCAATTTTAACGGCAGATAAAATTCTGTAAAAAATGGCTGTAAAAGATATTCTTCTGCTGGGAAATCCATTATTGTATGAAAAATCATCGCCGGTTGCTTTTGAAGAAATAAACGAACTGCTTCCCCAGGTTCACCTCATGTTTGAAACCATTCTTGATTTTCGAAAAAAATATGGCGTTGGCCGTGCTATGGCAGCACCCCAAATTGGTCTGCTAAAAAAAATTATTTGCCTGAACATGGATGAACCGGTGGCCATGTTAAATCCTGAACTTTCGGATTTAAGCCAGGAAAAATTTGAAATGTGGGATGATTGTATGAGTTTTCCCAACCTGCTGGTAAAAGTCAGGCGGCACAAAAGTCTCACCCTCACCTTTTTTGATTTAAACTGGGAAAAGCAGGTTTGGCATCTTCAGGATGATTTGGCTGAACTGATTCAGCACGAATACGATCACTTGGAAGGAATCCT
>JAZBNQ010000281.1:0-2101 GCA_036350775.1 Mariniphaga sp. | reverse complement strand
TTTTGTCCTGAATCGTTAAAACCAGACAGTAGAAAAATTAAAACAGTATATAAAATGAGTTTCATTTTTTAACCTTTTCAGTTCTTTTTAAGTTTTTTCATTTCACTGGCATAGCGTTCTCCCAAAAGACGCTGGCTTTCTGCGTTAAAATGGGTGCTGTCAGTAGTGCCTGTATTTTCAGTAGTTACAACACCCACATTCTCCAACGACAATGGAAGTTTTAAAATCATTTTATTAAAATTGATTCGTTGCGGCTTATTTTCTGAAAGTTGTCCGACTACTACCGGCAAATCATGTGAATTGAAATCAATACGGAATGCCTGAATCAGATTTGTAATTTTTGGCAGATAAGTGTCAGACCTCGATGCATCACTTTCGCCCTGGTGCCAAAGAATCCCTTTTAAAGTTCCATATTTCATGGCCTCTTTGGTTCTTTTTACGGCTTCGTTGTAAAAAACGCCACCAGGTTCCCACTCCGAAATACTGGTGCCTCCTTTTGCATTTACGACTAATCCAATGGAATTCTCTTCATCAAATTCAAGCATTTTTTTTGCAAAGTGGTAGCCGGGCCCCAGTTTTTGCATGGATAAATCTTTTCTGATTGTTGAGTATTTGTTTAACGGATTGGCAGCTTTTTCCCATTGTTTTTCAGGGTTCCCCGCGAATAAAAAAACATTTTCCAGCGTATCGGCATCACTTCCTGAAATTTCTGCCCTACCTGCCATATTTGATTGCCCTATAAGCAAATAAATATGCAATTCCTTTTGATTTAATTTTGGCTGCTGTTCACCTTTTACAGGTTTTTTTTCAAAATTAGCCCGGAATTGCAGACTTACAAAAACAACCAAAAAGAGCAACAAATATTTCAACATTTTCAGGGTATTTATTTTTTATCGAAATGTTCAATAATATGATACACCTGGGTGTTCAGTTCATTCATTTCTTCCATCATTGGATCCCAAACTTCGTAATCGTTATTTACAATTCCTTTGTTTGCATCAATGTTTGAAGGATCAACTCCGGTGGCTGTGGGGTCGTTGTCCTGGTATTTAAAGTAGTGCCAGCCCACACTGTTTTTTGATTCGAGCAAAGCCAGGTTGTAATTCTGATAAAACAGGCCGCGGTCTTTTTGCGTGCGGACAATCCACCCGGCCCCGCTTTGATTCGGCATTCCCGAGTCTTCACCTTTGGTATAATATTCAGTAACAATAAATGGTTTTCCTGTCCATTCTGCCCAGTTGGCCATGTCTGTGCTGTCTGGTGTCCATTTATTGTAGTAGTTGCACGAAACGATATCAAGGTATTTACCCGCAACTTTCATAAATGCAGGTTCGTTTTTTTCACTGCTGTAAAACCTTGCACCGATATACATGTGGTTGGGATCGTACTTTTTGATGGCGCTGGAAACAATGGAAAAATATTTATCAGCAACCAGGCTTAAAAATTCCTCGCGGTGTTTATCTGTTATCATTTCCCGGGTAATCCCTTGTTTTTTCAGCCACTCTGAAGCGGCTTTAAATCCGGGTTCATTTTCGGGCAAAGCCAGGTAATTGTCAAGCGATTTATAACGGAACGGCATTTCGTTGTCTGAAAAATGGCCAAAAAGGTTGGGATCGTTTTTTAACGACTCCAGTTGTTTTGCATGCCGATCGCAAAATGCTTCAAATTCAGGATCGAAAACAAAAATGGCATCTTTGGGATATCCGGTGTGGCCAGGCTTTTGATAGGTGCCGCCACGTTCGCGTCCGTAACTGCTCATAAAATTCCAGTTAACCGTATAGGCAAAAGGTTTTTCCGCAGTTTTATTGGCTTCAATAATGGCTTCGTAATCAGACCATGAACCAGCACAATTGAACCCATTTTCCTGAAGAAGTTCAATGGTTTCCTGCATCCAGTTTTCAGAAGTTCCGAATTTAGATTTTAATGCTTCTTTGTTTCTTTCGGAACGCCCCATGTTGATGCTGTTCAGGGCAACGTTAATGTACCGGTATCCATCCGGATCGATTCCCCACCAGCGTTCCCCAATTTTTTTTACATGGAAAAACCCTGTGGCCTTTTCCTGCTTTTCAGCCCAACCTCCATATTTACTTAGTTTTGCAGG
>JAZBNQ010000280.1:0-2269 GCA_036350775.1 Mariniphaga sp. | reverse complement strand
TTTAAAGCAGTATCCATAACCCGATTTGCCTTTAATGTTTGCCCCGTATTTCCCTATTTTTTTCCGGAGCCGGGCAATGTTTACATCCACATTCCGTTCGGTTACAATCACATCATCGTCCCAAATTCGTTTTAAAATTTCATCCCGGCTAATGTACTGATCCATATTTTTCATGAGTAACAGCAATATTTCAAACTCTTTGCGGGTGAGGTTTACATTTTTTCCTTCCAGAAAAATATCTTTTTGTTTTTTGTTTAACGTAAGTTCTTTATATGTAATGTCTGATTTTTCACCAATCTGCTTTGCACCCCTTTTAAGAATTGCTTTGATGCGCGCAACAACTTCTTTTATGGAAAAAGGTTTGGAAATGTAATCGTCAGCCCCTACATTAAATCCGGTCAGCACATCATTTTCTTCACCTTTTGCGGTTAGAAAAATAATGGGAACCAGTAAATTGCGCTCTTTACGTATGATATTGGCTGTTTTAAACCCGGAGATGCCGCCCATCATCACATCGAGTAATATTAAATTGAATTCTTCCAATGGTTTTTTCAGCGCTTCTTCGCCTGAATAAGCCACATCAATTGAAAATCCTTCGCTTTCCAAATTGAACTGTAGTATTTCGCACAAATCTTTTTCGTCGTCAACTATCAGTATTTTTTGGTTCCCTTCCATTTTTATCTTTTGTTCTTTTCCCGTAAAGTTAATGTAAAATTATCTATACCTGGTTATTAAAAAAATGTTAATACCCTAACAATATATTCTAAATAAAAGAACTTCAATCAATTTATACATTATTTGCAACCCTTTTTCGGTTATAAAAGGTATAAATAAAACAAAATTGTTACAAATCAATTACTAAAATATTAAATGTGATTAATATATATTTGCGACCCATTCACGATATTATTAATAAAATGAAACGAGCATAAAAAATTATATATTACCAGGGAGCATAATTAATCCCGAAAGCAACCGGGACATGCGACTAATCCGGGCAACTAACGGGATTATCGCTGAAAGTAAACATTTTTAATAGTATGAAATTTTATAGTCTGTGTATCTTCCTGCTGGTTTTTCCACAATTTATAATTGCCCAGGAAAGTGAATTTGTTTCATCGGGAAAACCGTTTGCCACCATCTATGCCAATTTTCACCGCGGAATTACCGGCAGTGCCACTGATGAAGCTGCATTTGAACTCGTACGCGGATACATTGGGTACGAATATAACCTGAGTCCGGAGTTTTATGCCAAAATAAATGTGGATGTGGGTAGCCCCGACGACTTGTCGCCCATTTCAAAAATCAGGCGGTATGCCTATTTCAAAAATGCCTACCTGAAATATACCCAAAGCCGCCTTGAAATTGAATTTGGCCTGATTAGCCTGAAACAGTTTAAATTGCAGGAGTCGGTTTGGGAACGGCGCTACCTGATGAAAACCATTGCCGATGAACACAGGCTGGGCTCTTCGGCCGACCTGGGTGTAAATTTCCATTACAAATTCAGCGAATTTTTTGATGCCGATTTAACCATGATGAACGGCGAAGGCTACAGCAGCCTTCAAATGGACGATGTGTTTAAATACAGTTTGGGTTCCACGTTAAAATTTCCCCGCAATTTTACCTCGCGCGTTGTTTACGACATCATGCACAACGAAATTGCCGAAACCACGCTGCTGTTTTTTACCTCCTACGATTTCCGTTCGAAATGGAACCTGACCGGGGAGGTGGTGTACCGGCAAAACGACAGCTGGAAAGCCAACCAGAATATCCTGGCCTTGTCGTTTTACGGAAAATACAACCTCAGCAGCAAATACCAGTTGTTTGCCCGGTACGATAAAGTGGAGTCGAACATACTGAAAGGGGAAACATTGCCGTGGCACCTGGCCAACGACGGAACGGCACTTATTGCAGGCATCCAGTTCAGGCCCGTAAGTAAAGTTACCATGGCCTTCAATTACCACGACTGGTACCCGTGGGCAGCCAATATGGCGGGCGGCGGATTTATTTTTCTTGATTTGGAAGTAAAAATGTAACAGCAGCAGAAAATGAAAACCAGCATATTTACAAGTTTACTTATAATCCTGATTTTTGCCGGCTGCCGCAAAAGCGATTATTTTATTGAAGGGAATACTGAATTTTTTCGCGACGACGGGAGTGGTACCGGCACCGTAACCTGGGCCAAAGAAAATGAATACATTTTGGAAGGACTTGTTTTTGTAAACGACGGCCAGGTATTAACCATCGAACCGGGAACAGTAGTGCGGTT
>JAZBNQ010000279.1:0-2927 GCA_036350775.1 Mariniphaga sp. | reverse complement strand
TTTTTAAAGGAGTGATTCTCAATAGAAACCATCATTATTGTTCTAAAAGCTGGTTCGTTAATGATATTCAGCTTTGTATCCTGTGCTTTTTCCGGATCTTCTATTCTGCCTAAAAACGATTCAACTATGGTAGCATCCACCTCAATTATTTGGTTAGGTATTTCGCCATGTGCATGTTCATGCATCCCGATAATTGCGTTTTCGTTGGGCGCTTCCACCAAACAAAAGGCTGTTTTGCGGGCATCATCGAACCAGTATGTCAAACCACGGCAACCGTATTTGTGCTGAATTTTTAAATCTTCCTGGTGAATTTGGGCAACGACTTCGGCAGTAACTGCTTCCGAAACATTGTGGCGATCCATGTATATTGGCATATAATTTTTTTTGAAATGAATTGACTTTTAATTCATCTCGTACATTATAGGTAACAACTGCCTTGGTTGATTGTTGAATTTGCCCATAACATTGATGCAGGTTCCTGTAAATAAATTTCATTTTTATCTTTTGCGCTTTAAATGAATGTATTCTTCCAAATTGGAAAGGAGCGCCGCTTAAACAAATAAACCTGCCATTTGTATTTCTTACAACCGGTTGGTATGTTGAATTTAATCCCGGATAGTATGAAAGCTAAAATCTTACAAGGCCTCATTTTTTTCTTAATGTATGTTCCTCTCAGCGCACAGGTGCAGGTGGAAACCCAGTCATTTGCCACCGGCCTGGATAATCCGGTGGACATTGTAAACGCCGGCGACGACCGGCTTTTTGTAGTGCAGCAACGGGGTTTAATCCGGATTCTCGATTTGGAAGGAAACGTTACTGAAACCCCCTTTCTCGATCTTTCAGAAGTTGTCAGCCAGTTGGGTTCAGAAACCGGTTTGCTGGGTCTGGCGTTTCATCCGAAATACCACAAAAACGGATATTTTTTTGTGAATTACACCCGTTCATCGGATGGAAGTACAGTAGTGTCGCGCTTTTCAACAAACACAAATAATCCCGATTTGGCCAACCGGGAAAGTGAAATCCAGTTATTAACGGTTGAACAGCCTTACTCAAATCATAATGGCGGACAACTGCTTTTCGGGCCCGATGGCTATCTGTATATTGTCCTTGGTGATGGCGGAAGTAGTGGCGACCCTCAAAACCGGGGTCAAAACCTCAGTACGTTTTTGGGAAAAATTTTGCGAATCGATGTAGATACAGACGATGGTGCTGGTTACACCATTCCACCCGAAAACCCTTTTGTAAATGACCAAACAACCCTCAGCGAAATTTGGGCATGGGGATTACGAAATCCATGGCGCAACAGTTTCGACAGGCTGACCGGCGATTTCTGGATTGCCGATGTGGGGCAAAACAGCAGGGAAGAAATCAACTTTCAGCCAGCCGGCAGCGCCGGGGGCGAAAACTATGGCTGGCGGTGTTATGAGGGAAACCAACCCTACAACCAGTCAGATTGTCAGGATGCGCAAAATTATAAATTCCCGGTTTTTGATTATGTACACGAAGGCTCGGGCTGCACTGGCTCTGTTACCGGAGGTTACGTTTACCGGGGAGCACTCTTTAACGAAATGTTTGGCGTTTATATTTTCACTGATTACTGTACCGGAAATGTTTACACCATAAAACAAACTTCAGAAGGATTTGAAGGTGAGCAGCTTTCAAATATTACTGAAAGGAGAATCTCCACATTTGGCGAAGACCGTTACGGAGAACTTTATTTAGCCAATAAAAACGCCGGCGAGATATATAAATTGACTGAAACCGGCGACTGCAAACCGGTGGCAAAAATCCTGGCCGCAGATACGACCCTTGTTTTGGAACCCGGAAACAGCATCAGTATTGAAGCACTATTTCATCCGGATCTTCAGTATGAATGGCGAAAAAACGATGAACCTGTTGCCTTGGGAAATCAGTATGAACTGGAAATTACAGAAGAGGGGATTTATACCGTGCATGTTACCAACACTGAAAACGGTTGTACAACTATTTCTGACCCGCTGGAAGTAACAACAGAGTCAACTTCCGCCGTTCAAACGGCATGGAAAGATTTAAAAGTTTTTCCCAATCCGGTAAAAAACACACTTTATATTGAAGGATTGCCTGCCTCAGGAAAAACTTCAGTCACCTTAGTTGATTCCAGGGGACGCATCGTAAAAAACAGGGAAATAAAGGGGCAAAACGCAATCCGCATTTCCACCCGGGAACTCGCTGAAGGAATTTATTTCCTTAAAATTTTATCCGATGCTGAAATCTACCTGGAAAAAATAGTTGTTTCTGATTTTTGAACTTTTAGAACAAAAAACGGTGGCTACAATTTACAAATTTGCTGGTCAGCGGGCCGGCTGAGAATTCTGTTTCGGTGCTATTTTCTTTAAGTAGTCATGTAATTTATTTGTATTTGTTCGCCGATTGCTCTTAGTACTTTCATAATTTATCAAATTGAGGCTTGGACCCATCAGATAAAGCTTTGTATAAATTTGGTCTGCTCAATCCTGTTTCCCGAGCAATTTTTGTGTCCGGGAAAAGGAACCGTTCTCTTCGGAAAGAACGGTTCCCTTCGCGCCACGAGGAGGATTCGGTTTCCTGTTTACAAGCTTCTATTGGTAAATAAATTGGAGGTTTATATTTACGGAAATATCTTCGGGCAAACAGTAATTTTAGTCTGTCTGTAAATTCATCTGTATCATTCTACATTTAAAAAACTCCCGCTGATTCCACAGATTTTCGCAATTAAAGAATTAAAAAAACCTGCGTTTATCAGCAAAATCAGCCGAACTGCTGTTGTGAGCCACCCACTCCAAACACCAAATAAAAAATAATCCTACCTTTGAACCTGCAATAAAAATTTCGATTACAAACAGACTGAAAAAAAAGAAAAATGGCGGCAAACCAACCACTGGCAGAGCGATTAAGGCCCCGGAAACTCG
>JAZBNQ010000278.1:0-2387 GCA_036350775.1 Mariniphaga sp. | reverse complement strand
ATGGAACCTGAAAATGTGCACATGGTGCACGATGGTTCGGTGCTGGAACTGGGAAAACACCGGCTGCAGTTCCAGACGATTCCAATGGTGCACTGGCCCGAAACCATGGTAACTTACGAAGAAACCAACAAAATTCTTTTCTCGGGCGATGCCTTTGGCAGTTACGGCACGCTCGACGGTGGTATTTTCGATGACGAAATCAACCTCGATTTTTACGAAATTGAAGTAATGCGCTACTTCACCAACATTGTCGGAAAATATTGTCCGCACACCCAACGGGCCATAAAAAAGCTGGCGCCACTCGACATTAAAATGATTGCCGCCACACATGGTCCGGTTTGGCGCAGCAACCTCGACTGGGTGCTTACCCGCTACAACAAATGGAGTTCGTATGATTTGGACAAGGGCGTGGTAATCGTTTACGGTTCCATGTACGGTCATACCCAAAAAATGGCCGAAGTAATTGCCCGTCGTCTGGCTGAGCGCGGCATTAAAAATATTCGCGTTTACGATGCATCCAAAACCCATGCTTCCTACATCATCAACGATATTTTCAAGTACAAGGGATTTATTGTGGGAAGCCCGGCCTACAACAATTCGCTTTTTCCCAATGTTGAAATTTTGCTTTCCACTATCGAGCACATGGCGCCAAAAGATCACTACCTCGGAATTTTTGGCAACTACTCCTGGAATGGCGGCGGCGTAAAAAACCTGAAGTTGTTTGCCGAAAAAATTAAATGGGAACTGGTTTACGATCCGGTGGAAGAACTTGGTGCACTAAAACAGGACAACAAGGAGCAGTTGCTGAAACTGGCCGATGCCATGGCGGATAAGTTGGTGGCTGAGTAAGATTTGTCGACCAGATAAATACAAAAGTAAATTCATTTATTGTTGAATTTAAGAATTGCAAATGAAACTATGCCTTGTAAATTTTTGTACCAGACTATTCGTTGTTTAGTTTTAAAATTTCTTCAATAATATTTTCAGATACCCGAAAATCTGTCAATATTAATTTATCAATTAGAGGTTTAACTTTATCAATAATCGACATTTGTTTTGCTTTATGAATAATTCCAAGAACTCCGGTAATTTTAAAATTTAAAAGAGTTGCTAATTTTCGGGCTTTTAGGTCGTCGAGTAATAAAAGTACATCATCATATTCCGTTGCTAATGCAATGGCACTTGCTTCTCCATGATCAACTTGTGTCTCTAAAAAATGCTGATATTTTTTATCTGAAACAGATTGAATCTTAATCCAATCTGGTAACTTTTCTCCAAATTCTTCTGCAATCTCAGGAGTCGTAATTAACTCTTCATAAACTTCCTGTAAAAGATTAAATTCATTAATCTTGTGAAAAAGTATCAAGGTGCTGGTATCTGAAATTATAACTTTAGGCATTTGTTATATCGGAATGTAAATCAGAAACGGAAGTACTAAATATCGACACTCCATATTTTCCCAGCATTTCAATGAAAGCTCTTTTTGATAGACCAACAATTTGCGCAGCTTGTCCTGATGAAAGTTTTGCTTCTTCATAAAGTTTAGCTGCAATAATCATTGAAAAATCATAATCTTTTAAATCGACACTATCAGGTATTTTTAATTGAATCGTTCTCATAATCGTTAAATTACTCAAAAATACAAAATCATTATCTTATTTTGAGATTTGACAGAGTGTTTTTTCTGTTGTTAACCTCTTGTAAAAACCGGTTTCCCCGGTTTCGACAACCTCGGATTAAAAACATATCCTTCAGCACCGAATGCTTGCAAATCGCCGGCATTTTCAATGTTGTGTTCCAGAATAAAGCGCGTCATCAGTCCGCGGGCTTTTTTGGCAAAAAACGAAATCATTTTGTACTCCCCGTTTTTCATGTCTTTGAAAGCCGGGGTTACAATTTCGGCATCCAGTTTTTTTGAATCGATACTTTTGTAATATTCGTTCGACGCCAGGTTGACCAAAATTTTACTGCCCGATTCGTTAATAGCTTCCTGAATGATTTTTGTGATTTTATTTCCCCAGTAACTGTATAAATCTTTTGCCCGGCCAACGCCAAACTTTGTTCCCATTTCAAGGCGATAGGGTTGCATCAAATCGAGTGGTTTCAACACACCGTACAATCCGGATAAAATCCGTAATTTTTGTTGCGCCAGGTTCAGATTTTCTTCGGAAAGGGTAGGAGCGTCAAGCCCGGTATATACATCGCCGTTGAAAGCCAGCACCGCCTGTTTGGAATTTTCGGTCGTGAACGGAAGATGCCAGGATTGGTAACGTTCGTAATTGAGGTTTCCCAGGTCTGCTGAGATATTCATCAAATTCGACAGCTTTTTGGCGCTCATTTTTTGCAGTTTGGCAACCAGCTTTTCAGATTCGTTTAAAAATTCAGGT
>JAZBNQ010000277.1:0-4952 GCA_036350775.1 Mariniphaga sp. | reverse complement strand
GTAGGCCAGTTCTTCGGGTTCTTTTATGGCCGAACGAAAACGAACGATTGACAATGCGCCCACCAAACCCAGCGAAAGTGCCAGCGAAGATTTCACAATGGAAATGATAAGCATGGTAGTAAATGCAATTAAAAAAAAATTGGCGGCAAACGCCCTGCGCCCCGAAAGACTATTGGCACACCTGCGGTAAGTCCACTCCAAAATAAACGACAAAATAAGAATGATGCCCGCGTTAATTAAAAATTCCAAGATTGAAATTTGCGCATTTTCGGTTATCAAAAACCGTTGAAAAAGGTTCCATTTATCCATGTTAATAGTTTATGTTTATTGATATAATTTTAATGCTAATTTTTGCTCCCTTCCAACTATTTTTTTTCCGTTCACTTCCAAAACCGAGCCCTCTTCAATTTTGTGAAAAGTAAGATTCCCCTTCATTTTAATGCCATCGGCTGAAATGGTAGCCGACCCGTATTCCGGTTTTTTTACAAAAGCCGCAAAGGCATACACTGTTTTCCTGATTTCCACATTCTTTAGTTCGAGGTGCGATAAATCTTTTGCTGCCACACCAATGGTGGCTTTATCCACTTTGCAGTTTTCCACGGTTAACTGTGAATTTTCTCCTCCGGAAATTGCCTTGTCGCTGATTTCAAACATATTACATCCCGAAATAAAAACCTGGCTTCCTGAAAAATCAATGGCATCGTTGCCGGTGTTTCTGAATTCGCAGTTCAACACTTTTCCAGTACAAAAGTCTGAATCAAAAGCATCGGCAAAAGTATTGATAAAACGGCAATTTTCAGCCAGAAAATCGGAACGAACCACATTGAGCGCATCATCGCAATTCACATTCGACTCAAAAGTGCAGTCAATAAAATTTACATCGGCTTCGTAAAACGTAACTGCAGAGGGTGTTTGCCATCCTCCTCGGTTAATGCTTCCCAACCGGAAAAAGCGGGTGTGTTTTAATTCCGAACGTTCTAAAACCTGCAAAACATGAACACCCTGGGAATTCCTGTCGCTTGAAAAAAATTCAACAGGATTCCCCTCCTCTCCCATCGATTGGAATGCTGAAAAAGAAAAAAATCCGGCGCCATTAATCAAATCGATTTGCGTACCCGGCATAAAAACCACTTTTTTGTTCGAAGGAATGTAAACATCGCTTTGAAATACGTATTTCCCCTTGAAAACAATGGAATCCCCAATCACAGGCAATTCCGGAACATACTGTTGAATAATAAGATTTTGCCTTGAACTCAGTTCGTTTTTAAACGCCCAGTGACTGACAACAGTTTCCAGCACTTCGCCGTTTGCCCGGAACAAAATTTTATACGGTTCGCCCTGCGTGGCAACCGAAGCTTTTCCCGGGGTTATGCCATCGTAAGCGGGCAAAACCACATCGGATGAAAAACTTTCCGGCAGGTTATCGTTTACCAAAGCCCCCACCAGATAAACTTCACCACCGTGGTAATTCAAAACGTCAATTCTCCTATTTTCCTTATCGTAAAAAGCATGAACCAGCAAGGGAGTAAGATTTGAGTTGGCTTCGGCCGTAAATTGCTTTTTAAATTTCTGAAGATTAATCTGGCGGAATGTCTGATTCAACTTTTCTATATTTTTTTCGATGTTGCCCAGGTTATTCCGAATCAAACCGGCTTGGGTTTCAATATAATCAAAACCGAACTTGTAAAATGGAAACTCTTTCCGGATTTCACCCGCCAGTGAATCTGCCTCGTTTTTATACTGATTCACCAAACTTTTAATGTACAATGAATCAGAGTATTCTTCCAGGTAATTCAGGTATATTTTATTAAACAAACTATCAGTAAAAACCTGGTATAGAATAAGTTCTTCCTTGTGCAGATTATTTAATTTTGAAGGCTCCAGCAGCGAAATCACCGGTTCGTCAATCCGTTTGTAAATTCCGCCTTCAATATAACCGTCGAATGCAATTGGTTCAAGAAGGCAGGTAACCGGGTTAAAATAAAACCGCTGGTTGTGCCAGGTAAAACCGTGGTATGCCTGCGTGATGTCCATTAAAGCATAATACCGGGCCAGGTTATCCACATCGAAAATTTCGGAAACGGGGGCCGAACAGTTTTTGTATTGCCTCACCAGTTTTTGCGCCTCCTCGGCCTGACGCGTTTTCATGGAATCCGAAGTTACGCTTCCCTCTTTAAACGGGGTAATTTTTGCGCCGTCAAAATAATCCACATCCCAAAGGCTGTCGGTGGTGTTAAATTCCATAATCCGGTTCCAAAACAGGGTCTCGTCGAACCGTACAATGGGTCCTTCGCGGCGGTTGCGGCTTTCCACGAGGTGTTTTTCAAAATGTTCTTCCCAGGCATAAATTCCTTTCGATTGGTTATTTAGAATAACAGGAATAAAACCGTAGCGGGTAGTGAGCACATCTTCGCGCCCGAAAATCTGGTGGGCCAGCCATTCGTGCAAAAAATTCCGGGTAGCCGGGTCGTGCACAGAAAACGTGCGAATGTGATTCCAGGTAAATTCGCTTTTCAGTTTAATTCTGAACGACCATTTATCACCCTGGATGTGGTCCATCAAATCGCCTTTCAGCCTGATTTCGCCATTTAAAAACTCATTCCCGTCGAAAATAACGGCACCGGCATAATCGGCATCTTCATTTACCAGAACGCCTTTATAAAAAGCTTCCATCCGTTTTGCATTGAAATGGCTGAGGTGCTCAGGTTCAGCATAAATATGCAACGCATTTTGCGGTTCAAAATCCGGATATTCTTTTGTGCTTCGGCGAACAACCTGCATGTCATCAAAATAAACGGTATCCTGGCTGTTATTCCAAACGTAAATTCTTACTTTACCCACGCTAAAAATTGGAGGAGTAAAAATTTCAGCATAAATTTTTTCCCAGCCGTTTTCGCTTTTTTCAGCAATTTTTTTTGAGGCATGGTAAAATTCTTTTCCACCATCCATTACAATTGATCCGTTTTGGCCATCCGATTTTCGCCAAACGGTAACCTGGAAGTATTCATCAGGCCCTGCCTCAACCTCTGTTGTAAAACCATAAGGTTTGCCGGGTGCTAATTTTAATGAAAAATCGCCTGAAAAAGCTGCCTCCGAAGTGCGAGCGTCAGCATTGCCAAATTCAAGCGATTGCTGATTTTCTTCCACAAAAGAATTACCGGCATCTGAAAGATTTTCGCCACTGCAATGATAAATATATTCAAAACCATCGTCAGTTATATTGGTTTTTGGAACACACCCGAATGCAACCAGAACGAATAAAATAAGTACAAATATATTTTTGTCAGAAAAAAACATGCGAAATCTTTAATCGGCCGCTAAATTAACAATTCGGCTAAATCTTGTTAAATTTGTAAACCACTTTTTTTAAACTATGAAACGTTTTGCTCCATTTTTTATTTTTTGCATCTTTTGGGTAACAACCCGGCAAATGATTTATGCTCAGGAAATGCTTTTTCACGGAACACCGGAGAAGGATATTGCAAATTCCATTACTCAATATAATGACTCCTATTATATTGTTGGCACTACCCGAAAAACAGCCAAGAGTCCGGCTGATTATTACGTTTTGCAGCTCAACAAAAACGGTAGTTTAAAAAATGAATTTGTTTTTGGTGAAATTCATAGCGACAACGGCAACGACATTATTGTGGATGAAGATGGAATTTTTGTGCTTGGAAAAACATGGACAGGCGGGTATCCAAACAATGATATGTTGCTTTCGAAACTCGATTTTAATGGAAACCGGATATGGAAAAAATATTACGGCGGAGAAAGAAACGATTTGGGGCATAAATTCATTAAAACCCGCAACGGCGATTTTGTGATGGCTGGATTCAACCGCACGGTTGACGATTTTGGCGATGTTTACCTGGTACGAACAGACAAAAACGGCGAAATTATTTGGGAAAACCATTTTGGAGAACGCTACATCGATCACGGTTTCAGTGTGGTGGAAAATGAAGCAGGAGAGTTGGTGATTGCGGGAACAAAGGGAGGCTTTTACAATCCAACCAGCACCGATTACCTGAATTCAGATGCCGAAATTTTTATAATAAAAACTGATGCTGCAGGGCAGGAAATCTGGCAAAAAACTTATGGGGGAACAAGTCACGACTGGGCCAAAGCTATTATTCAGGCTCCAGGTGGCGGATACTTTGTGTGTGGCTCAACCCAAAGTACAGGCGCCGGAAGTTTCGATGTATTTTTGATGAAACTCGATGAGGACGGCAACCAGCTCTGGTTAAAAACTTACGGTGGAACGGACTGGGAATATGGAGAATCTGTTCAATTAAGTGACGACAACCATTTATTTTTGCTGGCAACAAGTGCCAGTTATTCAGGCAACTTCAAACCCGACCACCTGCTCATAAAAACCGATCTGGAAGGGGAAATTATCTGGTCGAACACTTTTGGCAGTGAAGATTCGGATTACAGTTCTGCTCTGGTTTGCACTCCCGACTCTGGATGCGCTTTTACCGGCTGGAGTAATCCCGGCACCATTGGCAAAGAAGACATAGTTTTTTACAAAATCTCAAAAAACGGTGAACCGCAAACCATCTCTTATTTTGAACCGGTAAATGATTCCATCGAGCAAATTCAGATTTTTCCCAATCCGGCAAAAGACAGTTTTTCAGTGAAAATTGAAACGAAAGTCAGTTCAAACTTTGAATTAAAGCTTTATGATTTGAACGGAGCACTGGTTTATGAAAACACAGTTGAGCCCAATGCTTTGAAAAGTTTTTCGGGGAATTTGCCATCGGGAACCTACATCCTGCAACTTCGAAACAACACCTTTAATTACAGCAGTAAACTGGTTTTTCATTGAAGCCCCCTCACCTGCATGGTTGAGTCCAAATCGTGAAATTTCCAGTCAAGCCAGCCATTTTCCGGCACATGTTTAAATTCTATAAACCAGTCACGGTCTGAATTTTCGCGCTCCACCGGATCCT
>JAZBNQ010000276.1:0-2133 GCA_036350775.1 Mariniphaga sp. | reverse complement strand
GGCGACAGCCGCGTTTCGAAATCGGGTTACATGGATGTGCTTGAATTCACCGGAATTGACAATCGGTATTACAGCAATGAACGGCTGAAAAAATTTCACCGATGGCTGTTTGGTTCCAGTGTAAACTGCGCCAAAGAGATGGTTATTTTTGGCGACATGCTTCCCACGCAGGGCATAAACAATGACATGCTGCACCGGCGGGTCGTTAATTTCGATGAAGAAGCAGCCGGGTATGCTGCCTGGTTTCATGAAGGAAGGCCGGCAATCGGTCATATTTTAACCTACATTTTGCCCAAATCATCGCTGCCCGGGCCGGTAATCCCGTCGAGTAAAATTTATGCCAACGGGGGCGCTTTTTTTCGTGAAAAGACGGACGATCCCAAAGGATTGCACGGGGTTTTGTACAACATTAAATCGCAGGACGAGTGGCACACGCACAACGAAGTAAATGGCCTGGCGCTTTCAGGACTTGGCAACCGGCTGCTGGTTAACGGCGGACGTTTGGGTGAGCCAACCCGGGCTGCGGCATTAAACAACACGCTAACCATAAACGGGGAGAATCATAAATCGCGCTTAGGTGGAGGTATTACGGAAGGATTTATAACTGGGGAACTGGATTTTGCCAGCGGATTTTCAGGGCCTGCCCTCACCGGCAGCAAACATTATCGAAGTTTGTTGCTGGTGCACGGAAACGAAAATGCGCAAGGGTATTTTGTGGTTTTGGACGAAGTGGAAAGCCAGATTGGAAATTCGGTTAAAAATTACATTCATCCGGCCAATGAAACAACGGTGAGCGAAATTATGGTGAACCAGGAATACGAAGCCGAGATTGACCATTACCCAACTGTTCAGGGTACAAAACTAACCATATTTTATGCCACGGTGCCCGAAGCCGTGAACGTAAAAAAAGTTCCTTCAGCTGTCCCCGACCGCTATCCAAACTATCCCGACCATAACCGGATCGAATCAGTTTACCAAGTAAATCCAGATGGAAAAAGGAATTTGGTAACCGTTTTGTTTGCCAGCGATAATGCCCATCCCAAAGCAGGTTTTCAGCGGATTGAAACCGATGGATTTACGGTTTCTACGCTAACTCAAAACGAAGTTACCGATTATCTTTTTGAATCCGCCGGCGAGTCGAAAACACAGGTGGCAGGGCATTCAGTGCAGGCAGAAATGGCGCTGTTCAGGGAGTCGGGATTTTGGTTTGTCCGAAGCGGAACCCACTTTTTATCTGCTGAAACAGGTTTTGATTCGGATGTTCCGGTTACGGTTTTTATGAATGAAAAATCAGGCGCAATTGTTTCGCCCGGCGCAACCGTAAAATTAACAGGAGCCGGAATTAATTCCGTTCAGTTTGACCAGGAAGTTGAAGTTTTAAGTTCTTCAGGCAATTCTATTGAAGTGAAGCTTGGAAAAGGGACCTTCTACTTTAATTAATATGGAAAGAAGACGGTTTCTAAAAAATTCGCTGGTTGGAGGAATTTCATATCTTGTTCTTCCATCCTGTCTGCAATTTGGTAAAAATGCCGGGTATCAGTTGAGTCTCGATGTTGCAACGAAACTTTTCGATGGAGAAAAATGCTGGAGCCATCCGCGTGCAGGAATTGTTCCGGGTTTGGGGAAAGATGAGTTGCCGAAGGTGGTCATGACCATGAACAGCCTCGATTTGGCAGGCAGCGATGTTTTTCGGGGAATGTTTGGGTTGGAAACCAACAACCTCAGTGAAACCTGGACTGAACCGGTTGAACTGGAAACGCTGAAACCCCGCTTTGAAATTATTGATGGCGTGGAACGCCCGGTGGCTGTCAGCGATTTCTGGCCGGGCTGGCACCGGGCTTCCCAAAAACTGCTGGGTACCGGGCACACCGTGGTTTACACACCCAACTGGAAAGTGGTGCAACCACGTCCGCGCCATACCTCATATTCGGTTTACAATGCCGAAACCGGAAATTGGGGTAACTGGAAAAAACTGCAAATGCCGGCTGATGATAAGTTTTACAATTCGGGAGCAGGATGCGCCCAGCGTTTCGATTTGGAAGATGGTTCCATTTTACTTCCCATATCGTTTCGTCCACCGGGAAAAAATTCGCACATTACTGTATGCCGTTGCTCGTTTAACGGAGAAGAACT
>JAZBNQ010000275.1:0-4681 GCA_036350775.1 Mariniphaga sp. | reverse complement strand
CGAATAGATGAGCAGGCCAATGGCGATGATAATCCCGGCCAGCAAATGTGTTTGAAAAAAGATGGCTCCCAACGAATGGAAATATATCCGGATGAAAGATGACGGGATGCTTTTTTCAAGAAAATCGTAAAAATTAACAAATGCTTTTCCGCCCAGCGCGTAAAGTTCGTTGTAAACAAAAATACCCCGTTCACTGAGGTTTAGGGCCGACAAGCTGTTGGCCGAAAGCGCCACTAACCAAATGGTAAGCAAAAAAGGAACACTTAAAAATGGCAGACCGTACTTTCCCAACACGCCCTGAAAAACAACGGTAAGAAAAAAGCAGGTTAAGGCTGTAACTGCAACTAAAACATACACTTCAACCGATGGCTGGTAAAACAAACCCACGCCCAGGCCAACCAGTAGCGCATTAAACCCGTAAAGCCCCGAGCGCAGATAAAACGAGTTGTAACCCAGACCCCAGGCCAGCGCGTTGGCAATGAGCACTGCGACCAAACCTCCAATCCCAGCCCCGTAATCGAAAAAACTGATGGCCACCAGAAACACCGCCAGCGTTTTCGAGGTGGAAAAAAACACCTGCGAATAGCTGTTGAGGATTGAATGAAGGATTTCTTTTGCGGTAGCTACGTTTTGATTTTCCGGCATTATTAATTTATATATTTCCCCGCTGATGTCGCAGATTTCGCAGAAAGTGCCTCTCAAAATCTGCGCCTATCTAAGTCATCTGCGTGCGATTTTTATTCATTACTCCATTCAGAAATAATTATTCAAATTTCCTTTCCCTTTAACGTTTCCAAATCTTCTTTCTTGCGTATGACGTGGGTTCTCCCATCCAAATCAATAAGTATTACGTTGGGCCGGTAGGTGATAAATTGCATCCACTGGGTGACGTTGTAGGCTCCAACTCGCTCAATGACCAACTGGTCACCGGTTTTAACGTGTGGAAAATTGATGGCATCGCGAATCACATCGATATTCATGCACAACGGCCCGTAAATGGTGGTTTCTTCCACGTATTCCGAGCCGGGTTTGCTGGGGTAAACACCCAGGTTATACCAAAACGAGGTGAAGAGCAGGTTCACACCGGCATCGATAACCATGTTGCGCCGCCCTGTGGATGAGCGTTTGTTAGCCAGCACGGTGGTAAGCAGGTAGCCGGCATCATCAATCAGTGCGCGACCAGTTTCCAAAAAGAGTGCCGGCAGGTTTTCGTGTGGAATTTCCGACGAAATAAGTGCATTGGTAATGGCCTCTGCATATTCATCGAAAGACGGACAGGTTTCAGAGCCGGGCATGTAAGCGCCTTTCAGGGTGTTTCTTGAGGCAAATCCACCGCCCAAATCAATGTATTTCATCCAGTGATTAAACTTGCGGTGAGTAGCCATAAACAGGTTGGCAAGCTTCGTAGCCGCAATGGCATACGCCGAGGAAGCCATTATGTAGGTCCCTATGTGTGTATGCAATCCAATCAGTTCCAGCTTGTCGGCCAGCATAATGCGGTTGATGGCATTCCAGGCTTCGCCGTTTTCGTAGTTAAAGCCGAATCGGTCCCACATAGGGTAGATGCCCGTGTCCATGTTTACACGAATGGCGACCCGCGCATTTTTGTCGAGTTTACGGGTAATTTCCATCAGCAGATACAGTTCATCGAAGTGGTCGATGTGGATGCAGGCGTTGTGATTGATGGCCAGCTCCAAATCTTTAGCCGATTTTTCAGGCCCGTTAAACAGAATTTGCGAACCATTTACGCCCAGCGCCAGTGCTTTTTCAAATTCGAAACCTGAAACTACCTCGGCCCAGGCGCCTTCATTCTGAAAGATTTTACATACCGCATCCAGGTAGTTGGTTTTGTAGGACCAGGCAAACTGCACTTTCGGGTAGCGGGTTTCAAACGCCCTGCGTGCTTCGGAAATCGTATTCCGGATGGTTTTTTCAGAAAAAACGAACACAGGCGAGCCGTATTCTTCCATCAGTTTTGAAACCGGAATTCCATCGATTTCTGAAATCACTTTTTGTTTGGCAGGAAGCCCGAATTTGCTTGGCATTCCTGCGGTTATTTTACTGATAACCGGCTTTTCGTATTTTAATTTTTCCATTTTTTAAATTTCTTTGTTCATTGAGATAGCGGCAAATTTTTCCAAATCTACAATCATGTCGTAGGAATAGCGCACAAACATTTTCCCGATTTTGTAATGCTGCATCGGCTGCACTTCCATACCAAGCGCCAGTTTTACCAGTGCTTCGGGAATGTTTTGCCCGGCGCCCACAGCCAGATAAACCCACGCGGGAATTCGCGGATTAATTTCGATGAGGTAATATTCGCCTGCATTTGTTTTTATCAGTTCAAGCTCCATGCCGCCCTTCCATTTGGTTTGCTGAAAAAGCGACCGGGTGAGTTCCATCATTTTTTCGTCGGCCAGGGTTATGCCTCCCCAGGCTTTTCCTTTGTCGGTAATGTACTGTTTTCGCATGGGCACGGCTGCTATAGTATTGCCTTTGCCGTCGCCCAGTGCCACTACGTTTACCTCGGTTCCCGTAACAAATTCCTGTGCAATAACCGGCAACCCCCATTTCGATGAAATTTTCATGAAAGCCTGCCTAACTTGCTCTTTGTTGCTGGCCAGGTGGGCGTCGTAAAACTGACCTTTTACCATTACCGGGTAATCGAATTTGTCTTCCATTTCAGTAATTTGCCCCAAACTACCCAGGTTGATGCTGGCCGGCACTTTTATACCGTATTTTTTGCCAAACTCGGGCAGCCGGTGTTTTTCACGTTCCTGAAATTGCTGAAGGTTAGGTAAAAAAGTATGGATTCCCTGCTTCTGAAGCCGGTCTTCATTTTTCATAAACGAAAAAAGTTCAGCATCGAAATTGGGAACCAGCACGTCGATTTTCTCCTGCTGGTGAATGTGTTCAATGCGTTCAATCAGTTCGTCGGAACCCGAAGAAGGATAGGGAATCTGAAAGATGCGGTCGCACAAACCTTCCATGTAAATTCCCGGTTCAAGATTTTCGTAAACAAGCCCGATTACACGTACATCAAATTCTTCCGATTCCTTAACGCCACGAATTACCGGAACACCAGGTCCGGGGTTGTCGGTATTGTTCAGACCGGTAACAGCCAGCGTGATATTCTTTTTATTCATTCCAATTTAATTAAAATCAAGCGGATTGCCGTGAACCGTAATTTGATGATGCTTCAACAAGGTGCAGAATTCATAAAAATCCTTTTCAAAACTTAAGTCGTCCACATCGTATTTTGTCAGGAAAGCCATCTTTATTTCGTCCAACTCTTTTTCCTGCGCAATCATTCTTATCAGCTCAAGCCCCGAGGGATTCAGACTGAACGAATCGCCTGTTTTCTGGTTAAAAACAAATCCGTTGTCGCTGATTTTTACTTCTGGTGCAATTTTCATTTTCAATTAATTAAATAGATAATTTCCCGATTATTTTTTGATTTTTTACTTCTTCGAATTTATAACATTTCTTTTAAAAACATGATTAAAGAGAAAATTAAACAAAATTGGAGAAACACTTTTTTATTGTTCCTCCAATCTGACTATTAATTTTTTAGCGGGAAAATCAGAGTTCTATTGTTTCCGAAACTCCGTTTGATGTGACGGTAACTAAATTGTCGCACTCTCCATTTCCATAATCAAATACCTGCAGGCTTCCATTGGCAGAAATTTCAACAATTCCGCTTACAGGCCAGAAACATCCGTTTTTATAAATTAGGGGCGAAGTAATTTCAAAGGTGTATGCCTGTTCGTCAATGTTAACCCCGGATCCGGAACCGGTAACCGACCATACATCGTCGGCAAAAAGAAGGGTTTCTTTTCCTTCAACCATTTCGCTTAATTTTTCACATTGCCAACTCATTTCGCCACCATCGGCATAAATCAGTTTTCCATCAGATACTTTTTTGGTAAAGGTAAGGTTCCCGTTTTCGTTTTCCCCGTTGTTCAGGATGGTTTTGGTTCCCTGCAGATTATTGTCGTTGAAGTAATAATCTTCAAACGTTATTTCGCGGAAAGAACCTTCATTGCGCCACCAGTCGGAAAGGGTAACATGAATTTTTCCTCTGCGCAGGTTTCCCCGAAATGTTTCGCAGTTTTCATCGCCGTAATCCAGCGTCCAGCTTCTCGGCCAGAATTCACCTGTTTCATTATCGTGAACAGTTACAGTTAAACATCCAATCAACTCTGCTGATTTCAAATTGTCCTCATCGCCACTGGTAATTGTTTCTTCCGAATCGAAATTAAAGGCGCTGAAAAGAGCAAGATAATCTTTGGCTTCAGTTTTTAAAGCTACATCCTCAGCATCGTTTTTGTTACATGAATTCAGCAAGGCCAAACTGGCTGCCAAAACAATCAACATGATAAATTTTCCTGATTTCCTCATGACTTAAATTTTATAAATGAATTATTAATTTTGTACAATCATTTCTAAGACACGCATAAAAAGTAAAACTTGTGCTCCTATAAAAAAATTGTTTGATTTTTATTTTTTCAGGATAATTGGATGACTGATTTGCAATCCAGTGGTTGAATCAATCCGCAGAATATAATTTCCTGAAGGCAGTTCAAGATCAATATCAGATTTATTTCTGTTGATAACGCCTTTTTTTACAAGCAATCCTGCGGCATTAAACACGGAATATTTACCATCTGCAGTTAAGCCT
>JAZBNQ010000274.1:0-3025 GCA_036350775.1 Mariniphaga sp. | reverse complement strand
GCCATTCCTGAGCTAACCGCCAAAACCCCATTGCTTTGGGTTAATGCCTTCAGTTTTAATTCGAAATACTCGAGAGTTGGGCTCGAAGCACGCGAATAAACGTGTGCCGCATACTCTCCTCTGAAACTTGCTTCGATTTGCTCAGCCGATTCAAACTCAAAAGCAACCGCCTCATATAATGGCATTTGCAAACTATTATGCGGATCTGTTTTTGAATAGGGAACGTTTAGTGAACGTGTAGTAAATCCTGGTTTCTTCATTCGTATTTTTTAGTTGAACAATTTTAAGTAACATTCAATTTATTGCATAGTTCAATCCAAATCCAAACTGAAACAGCGGCTCGCGGCTGTCGTATGGTAAATCTTCTTTTTGTTCTCTAACCGCCTCCATCGAAGAAGGCAACTCAAAAGGCAATTTTCCGGACGGATTAAATTTTCCAAACACCACATCAAGCACAGCATCATCATAAGCGCCAAAATCACAAAGCAGTCCGGCGGCATGTTCAGCAATTTCAGGAATTACAGCCGGGCGGTCGAGGTAAATGCAAACGATGGTGGGTTTCTGTTCCATAATTTTTAAGATGCGCGAAAGTTCTAATTCTTTAAAATCGAGGTCGCCCTGGTGAAAAAGTCGCTCAATAAAATCTCCGGTTCGCGGTTCCCAGGGAGCCTGCAAACGCAGAACAGCAAAATCGGCATCAGTCAAACTGTCAACCACATTGGCGTATTTTTGCGCCGTTTCTTTTTGAATGTTTTCGATATAAATGCGGGTTCGGTTTGCCAAAGGAAGCACAAAATTACTATCGGCAATCATCTTATTTTTTAGTAAAACAATCGACTTCCGTTGCGCTTGTTTGCCTTTTTCAACAAATTCAGGTTTCCCAACAATTTTTTCTGCTTCTGCCGAATCAACAAACGGATGATCGAATAATCCCATTTTAAATTTTGCACGGAGCAGTCTTTTTACTGACTCATCGATTCGGTTTTCAGAAATTTTCCCTTCTTCAACCAGTTTAATTAGTTCCCTGGTGTTGTTGTTGCCGCCAAACTGGTCAACCCCGGCTGCAATAACTTTTTGAATTCGCTCGCTCACCGTAAGATTTTCCACTCCCCAACTTTTGGCTTCCACAATTTCTCTTCCGAGCAATTTAAAACCTTCTATTATTCCCCAGTCAGTGCACACAATTCCATCATACTGATATTTGTTACGCAGCAAACCGGTGATGATTTCCCGGTTAAAACTCATTCCCACATCTTCTGAAGTTTGCCCTGTAGGAACGCCATAATACGGCATCATCATTGCGGTTCCCGCTTTCAGCGCGGCTTCAAAAGGAATGAGGTGGTAATCGAAATTGTTTCCCGGATAAATTTGCTCTGCGCCGTAACTAAAATGGGCATCTTCGCCTTTTTCCTGCGGACCGCCACCAGGCCAGTGTTTGGTCATGCAGGCAACACTTTCTTTGCCAAAAACTTCCCCCTGAAAACCATAAATATATGCGGCAGTGAGTTTTGCCGAGAGGTGCGCATCTTCGCCAAACGTTCCGTTTACCCGTGCCCAGCGTGGTTCAGTGGCCAAATCAGCCATCGGGTGAAGTGCGGTGCGAATTCCAACCGCCCGGTATTCGGCGTTGGCAATTTTCCCGAATTCTACCACCAGAGCTGAATCAGCAATGGCAGCCAAACCAACAGGTTCTGGCCATTTTGAAAAATCGCTCCCCAGCAAATCGGAGCCAATAAAATTGCTGATGCCATGCCGCGGATCAGAGCTGATGGTAACCGGAATTCCCAATCGGGTTTGTGCTGCAATTTCCTGAAGACGGTTTTGCCATTCGGCCAGTTGGCGCGATTCAGGAATTGTAAACAGGTTAAAATGGTTGATTTTTCGGTTAACCAGTAAATCCCACGTTGAATTCATACTGAATGCTTTCAGACTGGGTTTTCCCAAAATTTCACCTTCGGTTCCTACTCCAATGGGCGGATGCCACATTAAACCCACTTTTTCATCCAGCCTCATCTGTTGCAAAAGGTCGTTCACCCGTTCTTCCACAGTTCTGCGACTGTCTTCATAAACATCCAGCCTTCCGTTTTTATTCAAGTCACGAAATTGGTGTCCGGTTTCGTTTAACACTAAAACCTCAGCAAGTTCTTTTTTTGCCTGCATATTCAATATTCCGTAATAAAGATGGAAAGTGAGAAAAGCCAGAACCAGTAAAGCCGCCAATCCTAGAACAAATCGCCCCGAGTACTTTATAAATTTCTTCATTTTCAACAAGTTTAAATTTCATTTCAAATGTAAAAAATAAGATTTGATTGTCAGCAGATTAACCCAAAATTTAAAAAAATTTAAATGCTGCATAAATGATAATGGGATTACAAAACGTTATATTTGCCCACACTTTGTTTAATCAGAAAAAATGGTCGCAAAACGCCCTGTAAATAAAACATCTAAAAAAAAGAAGCAACTGCGCAAAAAACCCAAACGCAGAAAAAACCGAATTTTGAGCAGGATTTTAAAATATTCTTTTTTGCTTCTTCTTGCCGGTTTGTTTGCCTTTTCCATTCTTTTTGCAGCAGTTTTTTTCGGATTTACCGGGCACGTGCCATCTTCGGCACAACTTATAGAAATTAAAAACCCGCAGGCATCAGAAGTTTTTTCTGATGATGGCAAACTGCTGGGCCGGTATTATACCGAAAACCGAAGCAATGTAAGCTTCGAAGAAATATCACCCAATGCAATTCATGCTTTAATTGCTACCGAAGATGCCCGTTTTTACGAGCACCGGGGTATTGATGAAATTGCACTGCTGAGGGTACTTATCAAAACCATTTTGCTGGGCGACCGGAGTGCAGGTGGCGGAAGTACATTGAGTCAGCAAATTGCCAAAAATCTTTTCCCCCGGAACGATGTGGGAATACTTTCCATGCCGGTTAACAAACTGCGCGAAGCAATAATTGCCTACCGTTTGGAGCGTATTTATACCAAAGAGGAAATCCTGACACTTTATTTAAATACTGTACCTTTTGGC
>JAZBNQ010000273.1:0-4512 GCA_036350775.1 Mariniphaga sp. | reverse complement strand
GGCCTGGCCGGAAATGTGGGGAAAAGTTTTGCCTGGCAGGTGGCTGAAGAAAATCATGATGTTTACGTAATTGAACTGAGCAGCTTCCAGCTCGACGGCATGTATGATTTTAAGGCTGATGTGGCTGTTTTAATGAACATCACACCCGACCACCTCGATCGGTACAATTACACTATGCAGAATTACATTAATTCGAAATTCCGCATCATTCAAAACCAAACCAAAAACGACTATTTCATTTATTGTGCAGACGACGAGATTATTCAAACCGAAATAGTTAAAAAAGAGATAAAACCTGCCAGTATTCCTTTTACATTAAAAGAACCGGCCAATCCGGGGGCAGGAATTTTAACCGAGAAATTGATTATTAATTTTAACCAAAAACAATTCAGCATGTCTATTCTGGATTTATCATTATCAGGAAAACACAACACCTACAACTCCATGGCGGCGGGCATTGCAAGCATGGTATTTCAAATTCGAAACGACCAGTTGCGCGAGTGCCTGTCAAGTTTTCACGGGGTTGAGCACCGGTTGGAGCGGTTTTTAAAAGTTCATGGAATCGAGTTTATTAACGACTCGAAAGCTACCAACGTCAATTCAACGTGGTATGCACTCGAAAGCATTCCAAAATCAATCGTTTGGATTGCCGGCGGAATTGACAAGGGAAACGATTACACCATGGTTAAACCGCTGGTAAAGGAGAAAGTAAAGGCTATAGTTTGCCTTGGCAAAGATAATTCGAAACTTCACACGACCTTCGACTCGCTTGTGAAAAATGTGGTCGATGCATCAAGTATGGAAGAAGCTGTAAAAGCAGCCTATTACCTGGCACGAAATGGCGATACCGTTTTGCTTTCGCCTTCTTGCGCCAGCTTCGATTTGTTTGACAATTATGAAGATCGGGGAAATCAGTTTAAAGAACAGGTAAGAAATTTGTAAATGAATTTTGTTCAGTCGAAAATATTCAGGGGCGACCGGGTCATTTGGGTGGTGTTGTTGCTGCTTTCGCTGCTTTCGCTGTTAATTGTTTACAGCTCAACCGGAGCACTGGCTTACCGTCAGGCTGCCGGCAATACCATGTATTTTCTGGTTCGGCAAATATTTTTTCTGGGTGCAGGGTTGGGACTCATGCTTGTTATGGTCAATTTTCTTTCGGTTAAAATTTATTCCATTTTATCAAATTTGCTGGTTTATCTAAGTATTGGGTTACTTTTAGTTTCTGTGGCCATGCAATTCGCCGGAATGTCAAGCGGCAGCGGACGTACTCTTGATATTGGATTTATTTCGTTTCAGCCTGCCGAACTGGCAAAAATATCTCTTATTTTGTTTTCAGCTAAGGTTTTAGGGAAAAACCAAAAATCAAAAGATGAACTTAAAAAAGCATTTTACATTATTATTGCGCACACCGTAGTTGTTTGCGGTCTAATTTTCGTTTCAAACTTTTCAACTGCTGCCCTGCTTTTTGTCACCATTTTAACCATGTTGTTTGTGGGGCGTGTTCCGTTAAAATATATATTTATTGTAATTGCTGTGGGTGTGGGTATGGTTGTCGCCATTTATTTCCTGGCCGACCAGTTTCCATCGGCTCCAACCCGCATGCATACTGTAAAGGGAAGAATAGACCGGTTTATTAATGGTGATCCAAGTGCAGAAAAAGGTATTACCCAGGCTGATTATGCCAAACTGGCCATTTACGAAGGTGGAATTTTGGGAAAAGGACCGGGCAATTCTGATGTGAGCAATTATATGGCTGCGGCCTATAACGATTTTATTTTTGCCATTATTGTTGAAGAATATGGGCTTGTTGCGGGCATTGTTGTAATGTTCCTTTACCTCATATTTTTTTTCAGGGCGGTGGTTATTGTTCGAAGGGCTACCCGAACTTTTCCGGCATTTCTGGTAACCGGGCTTACCATGGTGCTGGTATTTCAGGCCATGATAAACATAGGTGTTTCAACCGGAGTGTTGCCGGTTACCGGCCAGCCGCTGCCCTGGGTAAGTTTGGGCGGAACATCGTTGTTGTTTACATCAGTGGCATTTGGTTGCATTTTGAGTGTAAGTTATCAGAATCAGGTGAACCGCGAAATTCAAAAACCGCCGGTTCAGGTTGCTTTGCCCGACGAGGATTATGAGATAAACAAATAGAATGAAACTGGAACGTGTTATAATAAGCGGAGGAGGCACAGGCGGACATATTTTTCCGGCTCTGGCCATTGCAAATGAAATCGGTAAAAGGTTTCCCAATGCCGAAATTTTATTTGTAGGGGCTATGGGACGAATGGAGATGGAAAAGGTTCCGGCCGCCGGTTATAAAATAATTGGTTTGCCGGTTACCGGATTTCCACGCAAACCGGGCATGAAAATGCTCACTTTTGTGGTTCGCCTGATGAAAAGCAACAGGCTGGCAAAAAAAATAATCAATCAATTTAAGCCGCAGATTGCCATTGGAGTAGGGGGTTTTGCAAGCGGTCCCCTGCTCCGGGCAGCTGCAAAAAAAGGCATTCCAAATCTCATTCAGGAACAAAATTCCTATGCCGGAATAACAAACAAACTACTTGGGAAAAAGGCAAACACCATTTGCGTGGCTTACGAAAAAATGGACCGTTATTTCCCAAAAGAAAAAATTGTGCTTACCGGGAATCCGGTGCGCGAAAACCTGTTAAACCAGGTTGACAATATACCGGAAGCCATTGAATATTTTGGTTTAAAAAATCCGGATAAGGTGATATTAATTGTAGGCGGGAGCCTGGGAGCCCGCTCAATAAATAATGCCTTGCTGAAAAATATTTCGCTTATTGCCAAATCGGATGTGGAAGTGATTTGGCAAACGGGTTCCATTTACTACAAAGAAATCCAGGATAAACTGAAAGATGCTATCCCGGGAAACCTGCACATTCATGAATTTTTAACACGAATGGATTTGGCTTATGCCGCTGCAGGAATTGTTATTTCGCGGGCTGGAGCCGGAACTATTTCTGAATTATGCCTGGTTGGAAAACCGGCAATTCTGGTTCCGTCGCCAAATGTGGCCGAAGATCACCAGACTAAAAATGCCAAAGCACTGGCTGAAAAAGGTGCTGCAGTTTTAATTCCCGATACTGAAATTGATGAAAAATTATTGTCGGAAGCCATTCGTTTGATTAACGAGAAAGATGTGTGTAAAAACCTTTCGGAGAATATTATAAAACTGGCCAGGCCGAATGCTACCAGGCATATTGTGGATGAAGTTGAAAAATTGTTGAATAAATGAAAAGTCTTCAAAAAATAAAAAATGTTTATTTCCTCGGAATCGGCGGGATTGGGATGAGTGCGCTGGCCCGGTATTTCAAGCATTCGGGAAGGAATGTGGCCGGTTACGACCGCACCCCGACTGCACTTACTGAAGCGCTTCAGTCCGAAGGGATTGATGTGCATTTTGAGGACGATATCCGTTATATTCCATCAAAATGGAATCCCGTTGAAACCCTGGCGGTTTATACACCCGCGCTGCCCGAAGATCATAAACAACTCAACTGGTGTAAAGAAAAGCCAATTTGGTTAATGAAACGTGCCAAAGTGCTGGGTATGGTTTGCAATGAACGAAACTGTGTAGCAGTTTCCGGAACGCACGGAAAAACGACTGTAAGTACCATGACGGCAACTATTTTAAGTAATTCCAAAGATGGATGTGGCGCTTTTTTAGGCGGAATTTCCAAAAACTTCGGAAGCAATTTGCTTTTGCCCCCCGAAAATTCGCCCTGGATTGTGGCTGAAGCTGATGAATACGACCGCTCATTTTTGCATTTAAAACCCCAGCTGGCGCTTGTTACTTCCATTGATGCAGACCATCTCGATATTTACGGCGACAAGGAGAAAATTACTGAGTCGTTTGAAAAATTTATTTCCCAGATAAAAGACGGAGGTAAATTGGTAGTAAAAAAAGGAGTTGATCTGGATTTATCCAAAACACAGGCTGAAGTTTTTAGCTATGCACTCAAGGAAAAGGCCGATTTTAATACGATAAACCTTCATTTGAGCAGTGCAGGTGGTTATTATTCTTTCGATTTAAAAACGCCTGATGGAATAATTGCCCATTGCAAATTGAATTACCCAGGGCAAGTGAATGTAGAAAATGCTGTGGCAGCATCTGCGCTTGCTTTTCTGGCCGGGGCTTCTGCTGACGAAATTAAATTGGGCCTTGAAAATTACCAGGGAGTTTTGCGCCGTTTCGATGTAAAATTCAAAAGCGAAAAACAAATTTACATCGACGATTATGCCCATCATCCGGCTGAGCTGGAGGCGGTAATTCATTCAGTCAAAGCATTGTATCCGAACCGGAAGGTTACCGGGATTTTCCAGCCTCACCTCTATTCACGAACCCGTGATTTTGCCACTGAATTTGCTGCCAGCCTAGATTTGCTTGACGAAGCCGTTCTGGTTCCTCTTTATCCGGCACGTGAAGAACCCATAAAAGGCGTTTCTTCCGAATTGATTTTCGAAAAAATGAAAAACGAAAATAAGTTTCTGGCG
>JAZBNQ010000272.1:0-2405 GCA_036350775.1 Mariniphaga sp. | reverse complement strand
CATCTTTTAACCGGGTGTAAAAACCTTCCAGGGTAAATCCGTAAATGTGTTTTTCAGTAGGTTTGTCCCAGTTCATGGAGGCACTCAAACTTTGTGAGCGTTCTTCTTTCAAATCATCGGCGAGGCTGATGGTTTGAATTCCGCCACCGGCAAAGGCAATGTGCATATCGGCATCAAATGCCTGTGGCGCCCTGAATCCGGTTGACCAGGAGGCCCGAAGTTGGGTGTTTGCTCCAGGTTTAAAAAGAAATGAAACCCTTGGATTTATAATGAGGTTTTCTACAAAGTTATGTTTGTCGGCCCTGATTCCTGCCAGCAATGTTGTTTTGCGGGTAATTGCCCAGTCACTTTGTGCAAAAGCACCAATATTTCTTGAATTCTGGTCAATTAAATAATTGTAAGCTTCAATTACATCATAAACATCATCAACAACATATTCTGTTCCCAACGTGAACGTGTTGTTTCCCTTTATGAAATCCAATACCGTATAGTTCAGCTGTAATCCAACCTGCACGGTGTAATTTTCAGAGTTCCCATAGGGTGGATTATTATTGTATTCCTGGAGTTCAGCAGGATCGTCGGGTACAATCCCGGTGTAGTGTTTTCTTTTGGTGTATTGACCTGCAGTGTACAAAACAAGCGATTTATGATAATCTTCACTTGAAATTTCGTAGTCGGCACCGCCCATCAATACATCGTGAGTCCGTTCTTCCGACTGCCGGGCAAGATATGCCGGACCATCCACCATTTCACCGCCATAGCGGTACTCATGCATACTTGAGAAATTGGCCTGAAGTTGCTGTTTTTCATCCAGTTTAAAAAAAGAATTTAAGCCGAAAGAGTTGTTGGTCAGCGCGGGCATTTCAGAAAAATTATCCCCGTTGTGATCGTACAAATCACGCTGGCGGTGCGATGTGTAGAGTGCCATCCCGGCGTTTCTTTTTTGAGAAAGGGCAGTCAGGGTTCCGTTCATACTATAATCAGCAGAACCACCTCCAATTACTGAATTGTTTGAGGTGATTTCATACGAATTTCTTCCCGGCATTTTGGTAATGATATTTACTGTTCCGCCAATTGCGCTCGAACCATATAAAGCAGATGCCCCGCCACGAACTACTTCAATGCGCTCAACCATTTCAGATGGCAATTGCTCCAGTCCGTAAAGTCCGGTAAGCGGACTAAAAACTGCCCGGCTGTTAATCAGAATCTGGCTGTAAGCACCACCCAGTCCATTCATACGTAATTGCGAATAATTGCAGGTTTGGCAATCCACTTCCATGCGTAGTCCTGGCTGAAAATTCAGCGTTTCTGAAACCGTTTGTGCAGCTACGTTTTTTATTGTTTTCGAATCAAGAACATTTACAATCACAGCACTTTCGGTTTGCCGTTTAAATGTTTTGGTTCCGGTTATTACCACCTCTCCAACACGTTGAACATCTTCTTCAAGTTCAAATTTTACTTCAATGGTTTCGCCGGCATTTAAAGTAACCGGGCGTTTCTCTGTTTTAAATCCAATCATTTTGGCTACCAGAATGTATTCTCCTTCGGGTAAGTCCACCATCATGTAATGGCCGGTAACATCTGTTGTAGTTCCGAAACTGGTGTTCTCAAGGTAAATATTTACAAAAGGAAGATGTTCTCCTCGTGATACCACATGTCCGATAATTACCGCATCAGTGTGGTCCTGTCCGTTAATTTGAAAAAAATTGAATGTAAAAAGTGTGAGAAATAGAAATATTTTAAACTGCATAATTTATTATCAAAAATAGATTAAGGAATAAAAAACAAAACTCTATTCGGAAACATTCTAAACAGGATTTTGTTCCCGTTTTATTACCTTTGCAGCGAGAATGGTTCACAATAAAAGGGAATCCGGTGACCTTGATAACTATCGGGGAAGTCCGGAGCTGTACCCGCAGCTGTAAGCCTTTCATGTTGACGGCATCCTTAGCCACTGTTTCATCCTGATAATTTTCGGGGTAGGGACGGGAAGGCCGCCGTTAATTGGGGTAAGCCAGAAGACCTGCCATTTTCAAAAAATGCTTTCGGGAATAAAAGCGATGGTTTCATGACCTGACTTTTTATTTCCCCGTGTTCAATTAAACAAAGGGGAATGAAAAAAATTACGATTTTATCGGTTTTTGTTTTTTCAACGTTTCTGGCCATTTCTCAGGAATCAGCTTTCCGGTTAATTAATTATCAGCCGGCACCGGGACAGCACATCAATATCGAAAATATTGGTACACCGGATGCTGCTCAGAAAATGACGGAAAATTTCAGCAGCCTGCTTTCTCTTGGTAGTTTTGGCGGTTATATTGTGTTGGAATTTAATAAAACCTGCATCAATCATCCGGATAATCCTTTCGGAGTTGATTTTACCTTGTTTGGAAATGCTTTTTCCGGTT
>JAZBNQ010000271.1:0-10158 GCA_036350775.1 Mariniphaga sp. | reverse complement strand
GACATTGCTGCCTGGTTTTGGATTTTGAATGAGTATGTTTATACTCCCGATAACATGGCCAATGGCCTTCACTTTTTGGGGTTAAACCTGGTACATGCTCATCCTGAGTATGTAACAAACGGACTTATTAACTCAGCCGGAGAACGGGTCAAATTAATTGAAATTACGGTAACCATGCTTACATTTGGTATGGGTGCTTCTACGCAAGCTTTGTTTGCACGTGTAGGCGGTGGTATTTATACCAAGGCTGCCGATGTGGGTGCCGACCTGGTTGGTAAAGTGGAAGCTGGCATTCCGGAAGACGACCCGCGTAACCCGGCAACTATTGCAGATAATGTTGGTGATAATGTTGGTGATGTGGCCGGTATGGGTGCTGACCTTTATGAATCGTATGCAGGGTCTATTCTGGCAACTGCAGCTTTAGGAGCATCCCTGCCTGCATTGGTAATGCAGGATGTGGGGATCACGGCATACCAGGCAGTTCTGGCACCAATGATGGTGGCTGCAATTGGTATTATCCTTTCCATTCTTGGCATTTTTATGGTTCGTACAAAAGAATCGGCTACACAAAAAACTTTGCTTAATGCGCTTTTAATTGGAACAGGTGGAAGTTCATTATTGGTTTTAATTGCTATGATTGGCCTGGTAATGCTTGGGTGGGTAACCTGGGGTGTTTTCTGGGCAGTGGTAATAGGTTTGGCGGCCGGAGTTATTATTGGTCAGGCAACCGAATATTTTACTTCTGATGAATATAAACCCACAAAAGGAATTGCAAAACAAGCTCAACAAGGGCCTGCAACTACCATCATCGACGGGCTGGCTGTTGGAATGTACTCAACCTGGATACCGGTTGTAACTATTGTATTGGGAATTATGGGCGCATTCTGGGCTGCCGGAGGCGCACAGCATTTTGCTATGGGTGTTTACGGTATTGGTTTTGCTGCTGTTGGAATGCTTTCAACACTTGGAATTACACTCGCTACTGATGCCTTTGGACCAATTGCCGATAACGCTGGTGGAAATGCAGAAATGGCTGAACTTGATCCGCAAGTACGCGAACGTACTGATGCACTTGATATGCTTGGAAATACAACTGCTGCCACAGGTAAAGGTTTTGCTATCGGTTCTGCAGCACTTACAGCTATGGCGCTTATTTCAGCCTATATGGAAGAAGTAAGATTGTGGTTCGATAAAATTGCAAAAGCAGGTGAAGGATTTGTTACCAAAGGCGGATATGTTTTTTATAATGATGTGGCACCAGTTGTTGAGGATGGTGTGGAAGTTATTAAAATTTCGACTGCTTCAGTTAAACAATTTTCTGCTGCGTACGATATTACATTGTTCAATCCATTGTTTCTGGGAGGTATATTCCTTGGATCGATGATGGCTTTTGTTTTTAGTGCAATGACCATGAAAGCAGTTGGCCGGGCAGCAGGCGCTATGGTTGACGAAGTACGTCGCCAGTTCCGCGAAATTAAAGGAATTCTGGAAGGGAAAGCAATTCCTGAATATGCCAAATGTGTTGAAATTTCAACAAAAGGAGCACAACGCGAAATGATGCTTCCTTCGCTGGTAGCCATCTCTGTTCCGGTAATTGTTGGGGCAGCAATGGGTGTTGCAGGTGTGGTTGGTTTGCTGGCCGGAGGTTTAACAACAGGTTTTACCCTTGCAGTATTCATGAACAATGCCGGCGGTGCATGGGACAATGCTAAAAAATTCATTGAAAAAGGAAATTATGGCGGCAAAGGCGGTGATGCGCACAAGGCCGGTGTGGTTGGCGATACAGTTGGCGATCCGTTCAAAGATACTTCAGGACCTTCGTTAAATATTTTAATTAAACTGATGACTATGGTTTCGGTTGTAATGGCAGGATTAACCGTGACATTAAGTTTATTGTAACCGATATATTTTTATCGCTAAAAAAGCCATCTGTAAACTTTGCAGTTGGCTTTTTTTTTCAATTCTGAACAGATTCATCATTCAACTTTATTCCCCATAGAAATTATTGAAAGAAATTCAAGACAATTTAAAATCATTCTTGAACAAAATCTTTTTATATTTAGTTTTTTAAATAGAATATTAAATAAAAATCAATGAATATGGCAAATCTTTCTGCTACCTACATGGGTATAAAACTGAAAAGCCCGCTTATTTTGGGCTCATGCAATCTTTCAATGAAACCTGGTGTTCCGGAACAACTTGAAGAAGCCGGAATTGGTGCAATCGTTTATAAATCGCTTTTCGAAGAACAGGTTCAACTGGAAGACCTGCAAATGTCGGAAGATTTAACGGAGTATGAATACCGGAATGCCGAGATGGAAAGACTGTTTCCGAGCATTGAACATGCCGGGCCAAAAGAACACCTGTTCAACCTGGAGAAACTTAAAAAGCGTGTTAACATTCCTGTTATTGCAAGTTTAAATGCTATTTATGAACCAACCTGGGTTGAATATGCAAAGTTGTTGGAAAAAACAGGAGTTGATGGTTTGGAACTTAACTTATATGCTGAACCCGGATATTTCGAAACTACAGGGCAATCTATTGAAGACAAACAGGTTCAGATTGTAGAAGCCGTTAAGCGGGCTGTAAATATTCCGGTGAGTGTTAAATTAAGTTTGTTTTACTCCAATCCTTTGAATTTTATAAAAAAGATTGATGAAGCCGGTGCCGATGCATATGTGCTTTTTAACCGGCTCTTCCAACCCGATATTGATTTGGATGATCAGGAATTTTATTATGCGTGGAACCTGAGTAACCGCAAAGATCATCTGTTAGCCCTGCGTTTTTCCGGTTTGCTTTACGGAAATCTGGATGGGAGTATTTGTGCCAGCAGGGGAGTTTACAATGCCAAAGATGTTATTAAGCTAATACTTGCAGGTGCCGATACTGTTCAGGTAGTAAGTACAGTTTACAAAAATAAACCAGAAGTGATTTCAGAAATTTTAATGGATATCAATCGTTGGATGGATGAACATAAATTCCAGTCACTTGATGATTTCAAAGGTAAACTTTCGCGCAAAAACCTTAAAGATCCATTTGTTTACCAGCGTGGACAATACGTTGATATTTTGATGAATTCGGAGGAAGTATTCAAAAAATATCCGATGAAATAAAAATAACAGATATAAAAAAAACAGGGGCTGCTACAGTTCCTGTTTTTTTTGTGCTTACCAGAAAATATCCTTTGTATCAGTTTCAAATTGAGCATCATATTTTTCCTGAATTGCTTCCGGTTTAGGCAATTTGGAACTTCACAATCAGCAATTTTGATGTTAACTTTCAGTATTGAAAATGAGGCATTAGTCTGATTAATGACCAACTTTGCAATGTGCAAAACGAAAAAAAGATCAATCAAAATAGTAAAAATACGATGGTGGAATAATTAGCAATCAAAGATTTTTTCCATTACAAACCCAGGAATGTTTAACCTAAGAAAAGGTAGATTCGACGCTTGAAAAAACTACTGCAATTTTGTGGTAGTTTTTTTTGATTTTAGTTAGAGGTATTCAATTTCAACATGTTTAAAAAATTTGTTGTTAAGTATTTTAATAATACGTTTCACTACAAACTTTCGTAATTCCAGTTCCAGCGGCTGTTCCGGGTCCTGGTGTGCCCAGTTTATCCGGGTACCTAAAATAATATCAATGCTGTCGTGTTGCAAAAGCAACTTCACAACCTTTTCAGCCGGACTATCCTGAAGGCGTGTTTCGCTGTTATAATTTTCCAGAATTTCTTCTACTTTCCCCAGCGTAAGAATTCCCTCGGTTACCATTTCAAAGCCTTCCATATTGGCAATGGGAGGCAACATTTCCGGGTTTTTGGCTAAATGTTCTATTTCTACATTAATATCGAGTTCGCGGGCAATAATTTCGGCTGTAGTACCCCCGCAGATAATTTTCTTTCCATTGAAACTTTTAATACGGTCGGCAAAATCGTAATCTTTTATTTTATAAAATGGTGGGCCGGTGATGAGCATAAACTTCCGGGGTTCTCTGAAATAAATAACGCCGCAAGTTGTGTCGTCCTTCACTTCAAAGTTATCGTTCATTGCTGCCTGGTTATTTATTTTACGTGCCAGTTTCGAGGCAGAAATATCGGGCATCCGGTTTACCTGGTTCAGGGCAAAATCGTAAACATTTTCTATACCCCAACCTAATGGATAGCGTTTATTACCTAAACCAGACTGTACTACACCATCGGTCAGAAAAACCATTCGGTCTTCTTTGCGGGCAGTAAATTCGCGGCAACGCAACAATTTTCCTACATTTTCCCGTCCTCGCACCTCCAGCTCATATTCTTTAGGTTGAAACAGTTTTCCATTTCTGATTATCAAAACTGGCGGATTGTCGTAATTAATAATCCGCACCTGTCCGTCAGTTTCCATTTCAATAATGGTGAAGGTGGCATAGCTTTCTTTTCCATCGCTGCTTTTGGGAAGTGCTTCCATGATAATACGCGAAGATATTTCAGGTTTGGTATGAAACCGGGCATATTTAAGTGCCATGGTTGCAGTTAGCTGTGCAAGCACACTGGCTTTTATGCCATGTCCGATTCCGTCACTTAAAACCAGGATGGTACGGCCTTCTTCCCTGAAAATATCAGACATGAAAACATCGCCACATGCTATTTCGCCTTTTGGTTTTTTTTGCTGAACATCTATTTCAATGTGGTAATTGGGATTATTGGTCGTCACCATATCTGTATGATTGAATAATTGAATTCAGTAATTCTTCGGTTTCTGCCGCATTCTCGCCCAGGAGATGGGCAATTTTCTGAACGGTGTCAATGTTTTGCTCTTTAATGCGTTGAGCCCGGTTAATAATTTCATCACGAACAAGCAGTGGTGCCGACATGTCGCGGATAACAGCACCTACCACTTTTTGTTTATACAGTGTAACTACTGAAATATGCAGCAGTCTGTTGCTGAATTTTATGTCCCGTTCAAGCATTTCTTCGCCCGATGAAAGAATACTCGACATCATTTTGAAAATAACTTCAGGAACCAACACTTCAACATCGGCGCCTTTCAGCCCGGGAATGGTTTCATAAAGTTCGGCAGTTTCCTCACCCATAAGCCGGGCAAAACTCTCATTCGAGTCCACCACTTTGTGGTTTTCGTCCATCATAATAATTCCCACGTTAATTTTATGCAGCATGTGCGAGGAAATTTCCATCGATTCCTGTGCTTTTTCCAGACGTAATTCGGTTTTTTTCAGTTTGGTTACATCGCTAATCGAGCCCACAATGCCAACTACTTCTCCTTCGTTATTACGAATAACTGCTTTATTTATTACAACATCCATTCGCGAACCGTCTTTTTGGCGAACCTGTGTTTCATAAATCTGAACATCAGGGTTGGCAAGCAATTCCTGGTCTTTGTGATAATAAATTTCAGCCATGTGTTTGGTGTGAATATCGTAAACTGATTGCCCGATAATCTGTTCCCTGGGCTTTCCCGAAAACTCTTCGTGTGCTTTGTTGCACATTTGGTAAACGCCTTTTAAATCCCTGTAAAATATAGGAATAGGCAGTGCATCAAAAATTTTTTGGTAAAATTCCGGATCTTTGATATTACCCGGCAGAAAAGATTTTTTATCGTAAATCATTTTTAGTTTTTTTTCTGGTAAAAATTTAATCGGAAAAATAGTGAATAAAAACCTTATTTACATTCATTTTAAATCTATTTAAAAACAGGAATTCTTGATATTTGGCATAAATTGAGCTAAATCTTCCTTTATCTTTGCCGAAAAGATTATATAACCAATTTTAATTTCTAACCGTGAAGATTAGTGATATTATTAAATATACCGAAGCACGTGTTGTTTCGGGAACATTAAAAATCGACAAAGAACTGGATAAAGCATTTAGTTCCGACTTAATGAGCGACGTGCTTACCCTTGACGAAGAGAATATTCTTCTGATTACCGGGCTTTCAAATCTTCAATTGGTTCGTACCGCCGAAATGGCTGATATTCATGTTGTTTTGCTTGCCCGAGGAAAACAGGCTTCCCCCGAAATGATTGAGTTGGCCAGTGAAAATAATCTCATGATTATAGAAACAGCGTTTTCTATATATAAAGCCAGTGGAATTTTGTACTCAAACGGTTTAAAAGCGGTGTATTAATGGCGCTTGAACTGGAATTTAAAATAGCTGGTGGAGATTTTTCCAATGCAGGGAAGGCTTCAAGCCAAATTAAAAAGGTGCTGAAGCAACTGAACATTGAGGCAAAAAGTATTAAAAGAATAGTGGTTGCTGTTTATGAGGCTGAAGTGAATGTGGCTGCACATGCATGGCACGGGACTGTAAAAGCAATCATTGGAGAAAATGATATAATAATAGTTGTAGCTGATAGCGGGCCGGGAATTGAAAATATTGAACTAGCCATGCAACCCGGATTTTCAACCGCTTCAAAAGAAGTGCGCGAGATGGGTTTTGGAGCTGGAATGGGCTTGTCGAATATTGAAAAAAATACTGATGAGCTGAATATTGAAAGCCTGGTGGGAAAGGGTACAAATTTAACTTTCAGGTGCTATTATTCATGAAAGAAAAACAAAAATACCATGCGTTGAAAGTGGATACAGAAAAATGTTTTGGCTGTACCCATTGCATGAAAAGTTGCCCAACTGAGGCCATTCGAATTGTGGATGGTATAGCAGTAATTGACGCAGAACGCTGTGTGGATTGCGGAAACTGCCAGCGGGCTTGCCCGGTTGATGCCATTTACGTGGTTCACGACAATCTAAGTCAGATTGAAAATTATAAATACCGTGTGGTTTTGTTTCCCTCGGTGTTTGTAGGCCAGTTTTCTGAAATTTATTCTGAAGGACAGATTTACGAAGCTTTGCTAAAGTTGGGTTTTACCCATATTTTTGAAGTGGAGCAGCCGGTTGAATGGCTAATGGAATCGGTAAAAGAAAGTAGGAAAGAAGTGACAGAGGGACCGCTGATTTCTTCGTTTTGCCCTGCAGTAGTCCGGTTAATTCAATGCAAATATCCGTCGCTGGTAAACAATATTTGCCGTCGTAAAGCACCTCACGATTTGGCGGCCCACTTTGCCATTCAGCAATTGATAAAGCAGGGAGCTGCTGAAAATGAAATTGGAATTTTTTATGTGTCGCCCTGTTCTGCAAAAATGGCGGCTGTGAATCAGCCGGTAGCAGAAAAAGAATCTATTGTTACCGGTATCATCAATATGAAAGATTTGTATAACCGGATTATGAAACTGATTCCTGCAAAAGAACATTCCGATACAACAGAACTCAGAAAGTACCTGAGCAGGGAAGGTATTTTATGGAGTTTGCCACGCGGTGAAACTTCCTGGTACAAAAAAAAATCAATGGCTATTGATGGCATTCATAATGTGGTGAAATTTCTTGAACGGCTGGAAAATGATGAAGTTCCCGCGTTCGATTTTCTGGAACTGAAATCGTGCAACCTGGGATGTGCCGGGGGAATTCTTTTAACGGGAAACAGGTTTCTTACAGTAGAACGTTTACAAAAACGAGCTGCGAGCTACCCAAAAGCCAATCAGGTTTTAACCCGCGAATGGGATAAGGAAAGCATTAAAAAGAGCCTGGTTTCAGAAAAAATTGAACCGAAACCGGTTTTTGTGCTGGATGAAAACAGAACGCGGGCTCTCGAAAAAATGCAGAAAATAAACAATATTCTTTGCCAGTTACCGGGCATCGACTGCGGCGGTTGCGGAGCTCCCAACTGCCATGCCCTGGCCGAAGATATTGTGCAGGGAAAAGCGCGTATGACAGATTGCATCTTCCTGCAAAATAAATATGTGAAAGAACAAAAAATAAAACCGGACAAAGCGTATAAAAACCTGGAAAAAACCTGGGGTGAAAAACGCTTCGAAGCCGATTGCAATAAAAAAGGAGGACGAAATGAAGGTTTCTGAATTAGTAAAGAAATATAAACTGAAGGTTTTTGGCGGAGAACAAGGGCTAAATAACGAAATTTCCGGCGGGTATGTTTCCGATTTACTTAGCGATGTGATGGGGAATGCCAACGAAAACGAAGTTTGGATTACGCTGCAAACCCACCAGAATGTAATGGCCATTGCTTCGCTGAAAGATTTAGCTGCAGTAATTTTAGTAAAAGGCTTTGAGCCTGAAGAAGACACGCTGGAACGGAGCCTGGATGAAGGAATTCCTCTGCTGGGAACAGGAATGGGAACTTTTGAAATGGCCGGAAAACTTTTTGCTGATTTGCATTCAGATTCTATTCAATAAATGTATTTCTGAGGTCTTCACCACTTTTTACCACATCTAAAGATCTGCAACAATGAACAAATACAGGGCCGATTTACATATTCACACGTTGTTGTCGCCCTGTGCAAGTCTGGAAATGACACCGAACAATATTGTTGAAAAAGCCAAAGCAAGTGGGCTGAATATTATTGGCATTACCGATCATAATTCAACAAAACATGGTTTGTTGGTTAAAAAGCTTGCCGAAAAGGAAGGGATTTTTACATTAACCGGAGCTGAAGTTACTACGAAGGAAGAGGTACATTGCCTTGTGTTTTTTGAACAACCGGAACAACTTATTACATTTCAGCAGTTTATTGAAGAAAACATTACCCGTATTCCCAACTCTGAGGAATATTATGGTTACCAGCCGGTTATTGATGAGAATGAAAATATTTTGGAGATGGTTCCTTATTATTTACCGGCTGCCCTAAAAGTTGGGATTGAAAAAATTCAAAAACGGGTAGAAGAATTAAATGGCCTCTTTATTCCGGCACATATTGACCGCTCTGTTAACGGAATATTAAGCCAGCTTGGGTTTATTCCGCCCTCGTTAAAGTACGATGCACTGGGGCTTTCAAGACATAGTTCAGAAAAACATGTTAAAGAACAATATGTTATACAAAATAAAATCACCTTTATTCGCAATTCCGATGCACATTATCCCGAACAAATTGGCGAAATTTACACCGTTTTTAATTTGGAGGAAATTAATTTTCCTGAGATAAAAAAAGCATTGAATCAAAAAGATAACCGATTTTGTGAATTGCCATGAAAACCATCTCAGACCATGTGCTTGATATTGTTCAGAATTCGGTGCGTGCCAAAGCAACATTGATTGAAATCATAGTTGAAGAAGACAAAAAAAGTAATCTTTACAACCTGGCTATAAACGACAACGGCTGCGGAATGAGCAGGGAAGTTTTGGAGAAGGCAGCCAATCCGTTCTTTACATCGCGAAACACCCGGAAAGTTGGTCTTGGATTATCGTTGCTAAAACAAAATGCTGAAGCAGCAAATGGATCGTTTAAAATTAATTCTGAACCAGGCCATGGAACAGAAGTAGAAGTTGCTTTTCAGCTTAATCATTTAGACCGGCCTCCGATGGGCGATATTTGGAATACCTGGTTTTTGAACCTGTTGAGCCATCCCGAAATTCGCTGGATTTACAGGCATCGAACCCCAGAAGGTTTTTTTGAGATGGATTCTGCGGAATTGCTGAAAATGCTTGAGGGAGTTTCGCTTCAACAAAAAGAGATAAAACAGGCCATTATTGAGATGATTAAAAATAACCTTAATAATATAAAAGCAAGTAAGTAAAATAAAAAACAACCTTTATAGCTATGACAAAAATAAGAACACTGGCTGATCTTCGGAAAATAAAAGAAGAGGTTCAGTCCAAAATCAAGTTAAGAGAGAACAGCGACCATCCAGAGCAATTAGTTCAGGTAAAAGTAGGAATGGCTACTTGCGGAATTGCTTCCGGCGCCAAAGAAACTATGAAATATTTTGTGGATGAGCTTGAACAACAAGCTATTGATGCCGTAGTTACACAAACCGGGTGTATGGGATATTGCTATGCAGAACCTACCGTAGAAGTTACTCTTCCGGGAAAAGAATCTGTGGTTTTTGGTTATGTGAACAAAGAAAAAGCCGAAGAAATAATCGACGTTTACATTAAGCGAGGCGAACTTATCGATGGCGTAATTCCTCTGAGTTTTAAGACAATTGATGATTAACAACTTTCAACCAATCAATTATGACCGATTATAAAATACATCTGCTGATTTGCGGCGGAACCGGCTGTAAAGCAGCAGAAAGTGATGAAATAAAAAGACAATTGAAGCATTGGATAGAGGAAGTGGGTCTTGAGGACGAGGCGCAGGTTGTTTTTACCGG